>JAHDDF010000590.1 GCA_020629475.1 Saprospiraceae bacterium | reverse complement strand
TTAATAACCCTTGTTTCCGGTTTTCTTTTAAAAACCAATTATGAATTCGGTTCCCGAATTTTAAAATTAACGAAGGGCTTAGAAATTAGGAATTCCAAATTGGACGAGGTAAATAAAAATCTAACGGAAACCAATGCGGACCTTAAGAATTTCGTTTACGTTGCTTCCCATGATTTAAAGGCACCGCTACGTTCCATCGTTAGTTTTCAGAAGCTCATTGAAAGGAAAGTGAAGAAGTTAGAAGATAAGGATTTGAATGAGTTTTTGGGTTTTGCCCAAAATAGCGCCATTCAAATGGAAAACGTATTGGATGACCTTTTGAAATATTCCCAATTATCCAAGGAGATAGAGAAAAAGAGCTTGGAGGAAGTGGATTTTAAAACCATCCTTAATCAAATAAAAGTGGAAGTGCAGCAAACTTCCGAAAAACCGATTTCCTTAAAATTTGAAGGAGATTTGGATGCTTTCAGGGGAAGTAATTCCCATGTCAGGTTGGTGCTGCAAAACCTCATCGGTAACGGAATTAAATACAATGAATCCGATGTGCCGGAAGTAGTGGTTCTAGGGGAACAAAAAGATGACAGGGTAGTCATAAAAGTAAAGGACAACGGTATCGGTATCAAGGATGAGTTTTTGGAGCAAATATTTGAACCATTCCGTCGTTTGCATAGCCAATCCCAATATGAGGGCACCGGTTTTGGTCTTGCTATTACCAAGCGTATCGTGGATAAATTCGACGGGAAGATTAAAGTAGATTCCGAAATCGGGGAAGGGACGGAGTTTACGATTTGTTTTCCGAGGTAGATGATCTTCCCCTCACCAAAACCAAAAACCACCCAACCGCCACCATTGCCATTAAAATCAAAGCCGGTAACCCACCAAGATTAGACAGCATCTTTACCCCGTCTATCCCGGAAAAGGAAATCATGACCCACGCCACCAAACCGATGATTAACCCCCAAAGGATTTTAATGGCCTTGGGCGCTTCTTGATTGTCTTGGGTCACGCCTTCTACACTAATTCCCGTAAGTGCGGAGGTGTTGGAGTCCGCGGCCGTACGAGAGGAAAACAATAACCAAGAAAACAATTCCGGTAATACCGGCCAAGGGAAGATGATCCAGAATCCGGTAAATGACGGATTGGGCACCGTTTTCGTTTAAGGAGTTGATTAATTCCCCATTGTAAATACTATCGAATTCCAAGGAAGTGCCTCCGAAAATCACCATCCAAAATCCACCGAATAGGGCAGGGTAGAGGAGGTTGAAACGGATGAATTCCCGTAGGGTATATCCCTTGGCTATCCTGCCTAGGAATAAGGCGGTAACCGGTGTCCAAGCCAGCCAATTTGCCCAATAGAAAACGGTCCAGGAACGTTCCCAATCATCGCCGATGGAGGCATCCAATCCCAAGGAGCGCGGTAGGAAATTCCAAGCGAAATCCAAGAAGCCGTCCTTGCCTAAGGTGAGCATGGCTAGAATGGGTCCCGTAATAAACATGAATACCGCGAAGGCGATAAATATCCTCACGTTTATTCCTGACAAAAGCTTGATCCCTTTTTGTAATCCGGATGCCGCCGATGCCACGAACGCGGCAACGATTGCCAAGCTGATTCCGCCGTAAGTCCAAGTATTGGGCGGAAGCCCGAAAAAACTATCCGTTCCGCCGGAGATGGCAAGTATACCCGTTCCCAAGGAAGCAGCCATACCGGCGACCAGTGTAAACAAGCATATCACATCCACTATTTTCCCGAATAAACCGTAAGCCTTATCCCCGAAGAGCGGATACAACATCCCCGATACGGAGAAGGGCTGCTTGAGGTTGTAGAAACAGTAAGCGAATGCCATTCCCGCCAAGGTATAAATGCCGTAGGGAATGAGTGTCCAGTGCATGAGTAGGGAGGACATGGCAAAGGTTCGTTTATCTTCTATTCCTTCTGGACCTGAGTGGAGGTGGTACATCGGTTCCGCTACGCCCCAGAAAAGGATGCCCGTTGCGATAGTGGTGCAAAGGGTAATGCTAAACCATTGCCATTTGGTAAGGAG
>JAHDDF010000589.1 GCA_020629475.1 Saprospiraceae bacterium | reverse complement strand
AAAATTGAGGCTTCTCGACATAAAGACCAAAATTTAAACAAGCTCTAATCCCATTTATTTTTTAGCTTATGTTGCTCATCGAGCGCTTCCAGGAATTCCGCCTTGAGGCGCTCGATGAGTTTTTGGGCAGGCATGGTCTCTTTAATGTTGGTGGCTCCGTGACCCGCGCTCCAAATGTTTTTCCAAGCTTTTGATTCCGCACCTAATCCTTCCCCGAAACTCAGTTTCTCCTTGCTTTTCCACATATCCGAACCAATTCCCGCACGTTCCAGACTTTCCTTCATGAAATTCGCCTTCACCCCGGAAACGGCGGAGGTATAAATGATATCCGAGGAGCCGGAATCAATTACCATTCTTTTGTAATCAGGATCGGCAATAGCTTCTTCGGTATTAATAAATCGGGTACCCATATAGGCTAAATCGGCACCCAATTGTAAAGCCGCCGCGATTTCCCTTCCGGAACCGATTCCGCCACCTAGGAGAACAATGCCGTCAAACATTTTCCGTACCTCGCTCACGAAAGCAAAAGGATTTAAGGTGCCACCGTGACCACCCGCACCGGCACACACGCAAATTAAACCGTCCACACCCGCTTCAATCGCTTTTTGGGCATGCCGGGCATTTATGACATCATGGAATACCAAACCACCATAGGAATGGACCCTATCCACCACCCGCTTCATAGCGCCCAAGGAGGTAATGACCACAGGAACCTTTTGCCTAACGCAAACTTCAAGATCCGCTTCCACTCTTGGATTACTATGATGAACCACTAAGTTTACCCCGAAAGCCGCCGCTTTTTTCCCGCTTTCGTTTTCAAATAAGGAAAGGTCTTTTTTTAAGTCAATAAGCCATTCCTCAAAACCTTCCGTACTCCTATTATTTAGTGCCGGAAAAGTCCCTAGGATACCGTTTTTACAACAAGCCTTTACTAAGCCCAATTGAGAAACAATAAACATGGGCGCCGCCACCGCAGGCAAACTCAAATTCAAGCGTTCCAATAATTCCGTCTTATCCATAGTAATCGTAAAATAGAAATTTTAAACAAAGCCGAACCAAACGTTTCATCAGGTAAAGATGTTATTTAAATTACAAGTAATCCCAAAGAACATTACCATCAAAAATGCCTAAAAGCCATCAACTACAATCCAATCCTAAACCAACCCTAAACCTATTCCATACCCATCCTCCCATGAAGAAAAATTACCTAGAAGGATTGTCAAAACAATTCCGGTACTATAAAATGCTAGGGGATAAAACCTTTGCTCAATTATCCGATGAACAGTTATTTTACCGAACGGACGGGGAAGCCAATTCCATCGCCGTTATCGTAAAACACCTGCACGGGAATATGATGTCCCGCTGGACGGATTTCCTCACTTCAGATGGTGAAAAAACATGGAGAAACCGCGACGGTGAATTCGATGCGGATATCACAACAAGGGAAACATTACTTCAAAAATGGAATGAAGGTTGGGAATGTTTATTCACTGCGCTAGCCTCCGTAAATGAGGATAATTTCGAGAACTTGGTTTACATTAGGAATATGGGACATACCATTCCCGAGGCCTTTAATCGCCAATTGGCGCATTATGCCTATCACGTTGGACAAATCGTTTTCCTTGGAAGAATGCAAAAGAAGGACGCTTGGGAATCATTATCCATCCCTAAGGGGAAATCCAAGGACTATAACAACCGTAAATTCAAGCAAGAAAAACGCAAAGCCCATTTTACCGAGGAATTTCTCCCAAAGAAGAAAAAACCTTAATTTCAAAAATTCGTAATTGCCACATTCGTAATTGAACAAAATGCTAAAATCAGGAGGAGCCCACCTCAAGGGCGTAATATTAGACGAGCCGAATAATACCATGTACGTTAAAGTTCATCCCGAATTAAAATCCCGTGTGGGAATAGGGAAAGGACAAATGGATGCGGGGATTATAAGCAATATTGCCGTAGTGGATTTGGCCACCGGAACACAGTCGTATTTATTTGAAAAATCGGAAAAGAAAAGGATTTATTCTTTTCAATTCGAAAAGAAATTTCACGATGA
>JAHDDF010000089.1 GCA_020629475.1 Saprospiraceae bacterium | reverse complement strand
AAAAAACCGTCAGGACATAATCTCCGCGATATATCGCGTGTTCGGGAATTGCTCCAGGATTATTTTTATCAATGCCGTAATCGGGATGGCGAGAATCATTCCGGGTACACCCCAAATGAAACCCCACAACATCAACACCACCAAAACGGTAACGGTATTCACCCTGAAGGTTTGCCCCATGAATATGGGTTCTAAAACACCTCCTAGTAATACTTGAACACCTGTTATCAATAAGAAAAAGGCAAGCATTTTTCCCGTAGGGTCAAGTTCCACCAAGGCAAACAGCCCTAGAGTAGACGTTACCACCACCGAACCAACCACCTGGATAAAGTTGATACTGAAAGCCAACAAGCCCCAAAACAAGGGGAAGCTAACGCCGAAAGCCCAGCACAATAAAGCAAAGCCCAAGCCCGTGAGGGCACTTAAAACCGTCTTGACAAAAAGGAATTTACTAATGCTCCTTTCCGCTTGCCGTAGGGTTCTAAAAGCTTCCGCTTTCCTAGGGAAAATGGTGTTTTGCATAATCTTGGGGACATTCAAGGAACCCGCTAAAAGCAACACCAAAAAGAACAAGGTCATTAATATGGTTGAAACCGTTTTCTGGACGATTTGAACCGTATTACCGAAGTTTTGATAAATAAAGGACGACACCTGCTCCGTCTGGAGGAGGCTTTGTATATCAAATACTTCCCCTACCTCCACAAAACCCAAGGATTCCAGTATCGGGATAAATATGGTTTCTAATTTTTCTTGTGCCGTAAACCAAAAACCACTATCCGCACTTAATATCTGACTTCCCGACATTTGGACGAGCCTGACCAGCACCGTTAAAACCACCACCATTATCAAAATGGAAACCACCATACCACCCCATCGCGGCACGTTGAATTTTCGGGTCCAACGCATCACCGGCATAAACAGGAAGGCGAGGAAAACCGCCCCCAAGAACGGTATGATGATAAAGGATAAAAGCTGGAGTAAATAAATCACCAAGGGCACCACGATGATGAACAATAGGTAACGAATGACCTTCAGTTCCCCCCTGATTTCGGTGATTTTGGTTTTCCTTGGTTTTTGCTCTTCTTGATCCATACGGGCTTTTAGTCTCGGTATTGCATAATAACAACTTTAAGGGCAAAAAGGTATAGTCGTTTCGATAAAATATGGAAAGCTATATACGGAAATGTGGCAGGAACATAAAAAAAGGGGCCTTCCCGCGGTTTGGAAAGACCCCCTGCACGTTTTAGTGCATGACGTGTCCTTTAAATGGATGATTTCTTTGGGAACGAACCATGCACAATCATTTCTTAGTGGATTAGCTCTTATTGTTTGTTCAAGGTAAAGGTATTTCTTGAATTCCCGTTCACGAATTCCACAAAATATACGCCCCTGGAGTATTGGGACATGTCAAAATCCACTCTTCCCGCACCTAGCTCGAATCCTTCAAGTGACTTGGACGCGATTTTAGAACCGTATGCATTATAAAGGTTGATATAGGATAATCCTTCCTCCTTGATTTCGAATTCAACCGTAGCGAAATCCTCGGCGGGATTAGGGAATACGTTCAAGGATGCTGCCTCAAACTTTCTTTCAAAGGAAGCTCCTTGATTAATCTCTTGCGGCTTAACCGCAAATCCGCCTACGATGGATCTTCTGTAAGATTCACCCTCCGCTTGGATTACCAAGTTATACACGCCACGGGAAAGCCCTTCGGGAAGAACCGCACGGTATTTATCCTTGACCTTTTCGAATTCCACTACGTAAGAAGGGCCACCGGGTACTTTTACACCATCAAGGGTAACATTGTAGGTAATTACGCCCGTAAGAGTAGCGTCATCATCCGCATTCCTAAGTTCGGTTACTAGGGTAATCGCTTCCCCTTCCGTCCAAACGCCTTGGTTTTCGTAAGTAAGGATAGGTCCTTTTTCGTAGCTCACGAAAGCCCCGAACTCCAAGGCATCGGTTTCGATATAATATCTTCCCGCCTCCATGTTTTCCAATTCGGTGGTGGAAGCGAATCCGCGTTTCTTTCCTTGTACGATGTTTTCGGAAAGGTCATGGGAAACACCGCCTTTGCTTGCGGAGAAGGTCTCATCCCCGTTTCCGTATAGAAGATTCACGGTTACTTTCCCGGCATCCTCACCTACGGTGAAGAAATCCGCCGTACCGTCAAAGGTGGAAATGATTTCGTAATTGCTTTCCAAAACGGCACCACGTCCTTCGGCTATTTCTTTACCGCCATCAGGATTCGCCATACGAAGCTGAAGCGGTGCTTCAATCCAAGGAGCGATAGAAGACCAGACGTATTGGGAGAACGCTACGTCGATATGATCCCGCTTCGAGGTTAGATTGCACCACCAACTCCAACACCAGCCATCCCATATTTGATGACCGCCGGGACGGGTAGAGGAATAATAGGGTGTAACGCCATCGTTACCACCCGTAGAAGGATCTCCCCCCATTAGGTTCAGAACGCCCCCGCCCAAAAACATGGTGGGTGCCATTGGCGTGGAACCGTTCTTATATCCCCAAGCGCCAAGATTGATAAACTTCCCGGGTTGATTGTGGGGGTGATTATCCAAATACGGACGGGCAACATCCTCCATATAATAGGTAGTGGACGTTGCCGTTCCTCCTCCTAAATCAATAAAATCAACTAAGTAATTCAATAAGGGAGCTTCCGCCAAATCCGCTAATCCGGTACCGAAAAACGGGGTTCCCAAGGAAATCACGCGGTCCACCTTATTTCTTTTATTGTGCTCAAACATGGCTACTTCGGAAGCTTTTCCTCCGTTTGAGTGAGCAATAATTACCACATCGTTCACACCATAATGATCCGTGATATCATCCAACATGCGGGAAAGGAGTTCCCCGTTGACCCACATACCTTCACCACGGGTCATTGCCACGAAAGCGGTGCGGTATTTCTTCTTGTAGGATTGCAAATACATCTGGTTACCGAACAAGAACCAGGCATTGGCTAAATCCACGAACCCGTGTACGAATACCAATACCGGTTTATTTGAACTATTGGGTGGTTCTTGACCGTAGAAAATCGCGGGATCAGAAATGGAACCTACAAATAATGGACTCAGTTCATAAGGGCTTGGAAGTTGGTATTCCGTATAATTAAGTTGCTGGGCATCCACTTTTCCTAAAAAAAGGAGAAGCAAGAAAAAAATGGAGGGTATAATTTTTTTCATTGTGGTTAGATTGATTAAAGTAAGGCGTGATTTGAATTGATATTCAAATATAAGTCAAGGGATTAGTTTTAAGAAAAACTCAAGTAGCGAAAATTCGCTAATTCTTACGAATCCCGGTATTTCTACTTGATTTTTACGGAAAATGCGGATATTTCAGCGTCCTTACCTTTCGACTATGGTCTCTTAATTTATCATACACCTATGCCATGAAAAGATATACCATTGCTTTGCTAGCCCTTTTTCTCCTTGGAATGACCTCATGCCTAGGTACGAAACAGGCTTCCAAAACAGATCATACGCCTGAACTTCTCAAGTTGATGACCGGAAGTTTTGATAGTTCCGCACAAGCGGCAAGCGATAAGGATTTTTATGATATCACCTTACACATGTACCCCATTTGGCAAAACAGGGAGGATGGCCCTTGGCTATACGTGGAACAGGCAGTAAGTTCTAACCAAGAAAAGCCTTACCGGCAACGGGTATATCGTCTGGTAAACGAAGGGAACGGGCTATACGTCAGTTATATTTACGCCTTGGAGAATCCCGAAGCTTGCGTAGGTTCTTGGAAGGACTCACGCAAATGGGATGCTTTCAAGCCTGAAAATTTGAGTGCCAGAACCGGCTGCGAAGTACGATTAAAAAGAACCGGCAAGAACACCTTCGAAGGAAGAACGGGCGAGAAAACTTGTGAAAGTACTTTAAGGGGCGCTAAATATGCTACCTCCATAGTAGAGATTTCCGAGGCAGGAATTTTGAGCTGGGACCAAGGCTGGGATGATGAGGGAAATCAAGTATGGGGCGCGGAGAAAGGTGGTTATATGTTCGTTAAGAAATAAGCCCGAAAGAATAGATACATTTTCCCTTGTACGGACTTCCGGGAGAAAGATAACAATCCGGGAAATGTCCTTGGTTAGGCGTATCCGGAAAATGTTGTGTTTCCAAGCAGAAGGCGGTGCGTGCCGTGTAGGGAATTCCGGATTTCCCCATGTCATTACCGGAAAGCCAATTGGCGCAATACAATTGCATGCCGGGCTGTGTGGTATGTACATCCATTTTTATTCCTGAATCAGGGGAGTAAATACTTGCCGCCTTTATTACTTCATTCGAGTTTTTGGTTTTCAGGACATAATTATGGTCATAACCGTTCCCGAGTTTCATCTGTGGGTGAGCACTATCCCAATCCGTATCCAAGCGTTTGTAGGAAGAAAAATCAAATGGTGAATGTTCCGTATTTTCAAAATGCCCTTCGGGAATTAAATCAGTATTGACGGGTGTATAAAACTTGGAGTATACGCGTAACAAATGCCCTCCAACAGATCCGCTTCCTTCACCGTTCAAATTAAAATATGAATGTTGGGTTAGGTTTAAGATGCTTTTCCTATCACTTGTACCGTGGTATTCAACCTCCAAGTCATTTCCTTTTAAACTATAAGTAACGGACACTTTTAAATCCCCCGGGAAACCACCCTCCAAGTGAGGCGAGAAAATACTGAAGGTTACGGAGTTTTTACTTTTGGCATCCACTTCCCACGTTTTCAGATGAAATCCTTCATATCCTCCATGAAGGCTATTGGGACCATTGTTACAATCCAACCGGTATTTATCCTTATCTATGGTAAAAGTGCCATTGGCAATCCTATTGGCATACCTGCCTACAATGCAGCCGAAATAGGTTTCCTCGGCATTCAAATAGCCAACCAAAGTCTTGAAACCCAGAACTACATCTCTTTCTTCACCTTTGGAACCCTTAACCCATAGCTCCGTGAGGCGGGCACCATATTGTAGAAAAGATGCACGGATGCCGGAATCAGAAAAAATCGTGATTTTTTTTTCACTCATCTTACAAACCCTAAAGTTCTAAAAATCAAAGATTTATTGATATATAAATTTTTATACAACTTATAAAAACCTGATTTTCAATAATAAAAACATTAAAACAATTTAAACATATAAATTATTTTAATACATTTGCTTAAACAGATAGCAAATAAACACCGCGCCCATTCTGATAAAACGGAGAACTGATGATTGCGGAGGACCGAGATTTTTACACCCGAACAGGAGAGGACAACCTCTCCCCCAAGAAAAGAATATACAAGATGTTGTGCATTTTCCTAGCATCTTGTACATTCCTGAGTCTTCTTGCAGTGGAGCATTACCACCCCTGCAAGAGTGAATTCCCTTGCACAAGTATGCAAACGGAAATGGATATCAGTACGGTTATTACCGCTCAAACATCCACCCCCGGTTTAGTAGCGGGACTCATGCAAAATAAGGTAATGGGAGTTGTAAGGATTTTGCCGCTTCCACCTACGTGCATCCCCTTTATCTGTTACCTAAACCAATCCCCTCAACCCACGGATAAAAAATCCGATGCGGTTTTCGCAGTGGACAAGAAGTAATATGGTTCGCGGTTTCGGTAGTTGAGATTTTACTTCACCTTTGAATCCCTAGCGAATATCTTATTATGATGGACGGAGCATTTCTCATCCAAATTAAAATCCTTCTCACGGTAAAATAGGAACGGCGTCGCGTTTCCCGCAATTACGCAATCCATTACCTGCAATCCCTGCGATTTATAAGCCGAAATCATGGCGTGGGAGTTCTCGACCTCCGATTCCTCATACACCATCCTGTTCATCGTGATCTCGCAATCATTCATCTGCATACGCTTACAATGGGTGAACACGATCATTTCTTGCAATCCTACGTTATCCGTAAAAGAACAATTGTTGAAGCTCAAATCCTCACTGTCGGAAAAACTCATAATCCCTCCCGTACAACCTCGAATTACGGTATTGATCATACGGAACGAGCTCACGTTAGAAGCATTTATCCCTTCATAACCACTCCCGAACAGAAAGCAATTATCTATGGTTACCCTTGATGTATTTTGAAAAACCAAAACGGGGCCGTCACAGGAAAATGATTTAATGGGAGCATGCCCCAATTCCAAATTTTCCAAGGTGATGTTTTCACAACCCTTAAACCGCATTACGGGCGCGTCAGGATTATCCGTTAGGAATTTTGTCTTACGTTTCGAGACGCCCCTAAGCGTTACGTTCTTGTAATCCAACAGTTCTAATGTACTTCCACCTGCTTCCAGGAAATAAAACTCGTTCAAAAATTCGATGGTTACATCATCATCCAAGGCTTGGATAAATTGCTTCATGTTGGAAACTTGTACCAGCTTCCTTTTTTCCACCTTTTGCCCGAATACGAAATTAGCGGCAAGCAATGCCACCGCGATAAAAAGTAGTTTTTTCATGTCCTTGAGAATTGCCTTTTTAAAATTATTCTTTCAATCTAAGTCTGTGCGGGCTGGTTTTCGGGATGCGTTCAATCATTTCTCGTGCCTCAAGATCCAATTTAACCGTAACTACGTACCAAAGGACTTTTCCGTCAAAGGTTTCGGATAAATCCGCTACGGCACGATCCCCCAATTCCTCAAAGGAAATATCACCTTCCTTTTTTATGGTCGTGAGGATGTAATCCTTAATTACGTCATATCTCCGCAATAGGATATTTACGCCTTTCTTGCCTTTGGGGTGAAGCGTTAGAATCTTTTCATCCTTCATTTAGGGATCACGAGTTGATTGCGGTTTGAATATACCACCTTGCCCCGGAAATCAAAAATCACCAATCGAAGTAAAAGGGCTGCCGACCAAGTTTCCGTTCCAAAGCGACGAACAATGAGGAATTAAAAAATTGTATGCCGTTTTGTTCTTCACGTCCGTGGCTAAAATGAATATGCCCGAATAAATGAAGTCGCGGGGCTACCTCAAACACCCTTTTTAACAACGCCTTCTCCCCTCTCCTATTTCCGCTTGGTGCCTTATCCAAGATTTCAAAAGGCGGGGAATGAGTCAATAGAATATCCGTATCGTTGGGGATTAAATCCCAAGGGGCGTCCTTGTCGTTATCCTCGCCTACCCCCCATATTTTTACACCATTTATTTCTAAGGACTCATTATGTAAATAATCAATCCCCGAGGGAATTTCCGAAGGGATTAAGGTCTTATTATTGATTAAATCCCAATCATGATTTCCCTTAATAAAAATCCTTCTTTGGTAATCCAACTCCTTGTACCAATCCAGGAAATCATGTACCTGCTCCTCGTTTCCTTGGTTGCAAATATCTCCCGTATGGACAATAATATCGCCTTCCGGCAATACGGCTTCACGGTGACAACCATGAGTATCTGAAATGATAACGATGCGCATGGGGACAAAAATAAAAAGAGGTAAGATGAAATTCATCTTACCTCTTTTTAAATCCATCGGTTTCCCGAAGGAATTAGTTCATACCACCGATAATGGTAAACTCGGTACGACGGTTAATCTGACGATTTTCCGGATTATCCGAACCATCCGGATTCGTATTCGGTACTTTCGGCAAACTTTCACCGTATCCCCTTGCTACCAAGCGAGACGATGAAATACCGTTCGTAATCAACCAATCCACCACGGACTGCGCCCTTTTTTGGGATAAGTCCATGTTGTAGGAATCAGAACCTTTGCTATCCGTATGTGAACGTAGTTCGATAACGATGTTCGGGTTATCATTCAATACCGTTCTCAATTTCTCCAAGCTGACTACGGACTCAGGACGCAAAGCGGCAGAGTTATAATCATAAAGGATATTCTCGATATTAAATACCACGTTCTTACGCTTCTCCTTCACGGACATCGCGATGATCTTCTTACAATTGAAGCCCGCCCCCTTGGTACTTTGGGTAGAGGATTCATTCAAGTAGCCACCCTTGCTTGCCACCAAACGGTAGGTTTCTTCCGCCTTTAAATTCAAGGAGAAATTTCCTGAAGCATCAGAGGTCAAGGTTTCCAATAACTCTTGACGCCCGGAAGTGGTTTTATACACCTTAACGGTAGCACCCGACAAGGGCGATTTCGCGCCCGTTCCGGAATCAGCCAAAACGGTTCCTAAAACATCGCAACCTGTAGGTGGCGGTGGCGGGACATTTTTCTTCTTCAAGAAGAAATCCTTTTGGAAGATTTTACTATCCGTTAAGCCCTTGGTGCTAAACCTATAATCCTGTGGCTCATAATCCGGTACTCTCAACTCAAGGATATAATCCCTGTTTAAGGGCAAGCTCTCAAAAGAGAATCCGGTAACGCCGGTAGTAGCATCACCGTAAAGGGATTTACCCGTGGTTGAATCGTACAAATTCAAGGATGTTCCTTGCAATGCCTTCTTATTCTCATCATAAACCTTTCCTAAAAGGTCGGCAATGATGATTTTCTCCAGAACGGGTGGTTCCAACTCCGCTACGAAAATATCATCGCAGCAAGTCCTTCCGGCGATGGAATATCCCCCTGCACGGTTGGAAACCAAGTACGCCTTTGTTTTGGTACCATCCATGATAAAATAGGTATCATCCGTAGGGGAATTGATTTGCTTACCGGCGTTCTGTGCCTTACCCCATTCCGTGAAGGTAGTCCCGTTCCTGAAGGACATAAAAATATCCAATCCACCAAGGGAAGGATGACCATTGGAACTGAAGTACAAGCGTGGACGGGAATCCTCGTAACCTTCCGCGTCATCAATCCAAGGGGAAAGCTCGTTACCTGCCGTATTTACGGCATCACCTAAGTTAAAGGTGCCATTGAATTCACCGGGAGCGGCGCCTGTTGCGGCGTAGATATCCATTCCTCCTTTACCACCGGGACGGTTAGAAGCGAAGTAAAGGATATCCGTTCCGCCGGGCCCTCTCTCCACGAAAGGTGTTACGGACTGGTAGCCTTCCATGTTAACGGCATTCCCTAGTTTATCGGGTCTTCCCCAATAGAACTTCTCGTTATCTCCGTTCCTTTCGGAAACGTGGATGGTACAATTGGAAACACCCGCACCATCACGGTCGCAAATGGTTAGGTATAAACGCTGCCCGTCAGGTGAAAGGGCACCGGAACCTACGTGCTGGCCATCATCCCTTACGGGAATATTCAACTTTTCAACGGAGCGTACACGCTTTAAATCCTCAATGGTAGCGGCATACAATTCCGCACGGATGGTCTCGTTATCCAAGGCGATGGGCTCTCCTGATTTCAAGGAGGAGAACATCAATCTGCCGTCAGGCAACGGGAAAGGCGCGGATTCCGTATACTTGGAATTTACCTTATTGCTCAAGTTGTCCAATTCCTTTACCCGAACGATGTCCTTCATTTGGGTGCGGGCAAGTTTACAACCTTCGTATTCCGTCTTTGCCAATTCACGGTATTCCTCTCCTTGGGAACCATCGTATTCCTCGGCAAACACGAAAAATGCTTCCTCGGCTTCCTCGTATTCCCCGGCTTGCTTCAACATGGAAGCGTAATGGAAATCAATCAAAGGATACTCCGAACGGTTTACCTTACCTCTAGCAATTCGCTTACGGATAGAATTATAGGCAAGGGCGGCACGCTTGTACTCACGTCCCAAACGCAAGGACTCCGCCTGCTTCGCCTTAAGCTCAACGTCATTGGTATTGAGCTTCAAGGCATCGGTATAATAATCTGCCGCTTGGTAATAATCTCCTTGTTCAAAGAGGAAATCCCCTTTGGCGGCAAGCTCACCCCATGACTCCACAATCTTTCCCGGTTGCGCTACGGCAAGGAAAGACAAGAGCAGGAGCGGCAATATGCTTATATATATTTTCCTCATGATAGAGTGAAATTTCAATCAATAATTAATAAAAACGGATACAAGGCAAGTTGGGCTCAACCGACTTCTTGATACGACCGATATACCCTAGGCTAATCTCGAATCCTCCTTGGTAACGGGAGGCAGGAGAAAGCTGGGATACGTTAACGTCGTAAGTGGCAAGCAACTCAACACCCTTGAAAGTAAATCCGGCATTCGCCAATGGTGCGTCACCGATACGGTAACCCGCCCCGAACAATAGACCGAAATCAGCACCCAATTGGTAGGCTAAATTCGTAGTCAAATTGATTTCGTTTACCTTGGCTTGGTTCATGAATTGAACTTCCGGTTTAACCTTCAGTTTAGGGTTCCCCGTAAGGAATTCCGCTTGACCGAAAATGGCAATCCTACCCGGCAACTTATTCTCACCTCCGCTAATGAACTCCTCGTTCAAACCGATGATGTGCATGTAAGAACCTCCGAACTTGTAATTCATTTTATTGGACGGGTAACCACTATAAGCTACACCTACCCTCAAATCACCTCCTGATACGGAGTTGTTCGTAAAGTTCTCGTTGGAAGCAAGCGTAGCGTTTCCGCTTCCGTCAAATTGATTACCGAAAACCAAATTTGCTTGATCCACGCGCTTGGTGATATAACCTCCTTGTACGCCAAAGGACATATAGGATTTCCCCTTTTTGTCCAAGGCAAGGTGGTATGCCGCCGAAGCAAGAATCAAAGTATTATTGAAATCACCTCCACCGGTTTGATCATTCAAAACCACGATTCCCGCACCCAAGGAGTTCAAGCTCTCTTGGTTACCGGGTTTGAAGTTCATATCAAAGGAAATGGCGGGGGTAGAGTATACTCCCCCACCTGTAATGGTATTCCACTGGTTCCTGTACAATACCTTAGCGCGGTAAGAACCGGGAATATGCCCCGTCAAAGCAGGATTCTGGTGAAGGGGCATATTGTAAAACTGCGAAAAGTGTATATCCTGCGCCGTCAACCCGATGCCGGAGGCAAGGAGGAATAGGACGGCAAATATTTTATAGCAACATTTCATGTCGTGAAATTAATTGTCGTTAAAAAATAAGATTGAAGTGTCCCTTCAACTTCGTTTGCCGCCCAAGGAGATCGTTGTACTCGATGTAGTACACGTATGTTCCTACGGGCTGTCGCTTATTGCGGTAAGTACCGTCCCAACCGGTGGTCACGTCATCGTGTAGCAATACGCCCCACCTATCAAATACTTGGAAGGTGGTGATGTCAGCGTCCATATTGGGTACGAAGGGTTCGAAAATCTCGTTCTTGTCGTCACCGTTGGGAGAGAAGGCGGTAGGAACTACCAAGATCACTTCCGGAACAACGGTAATCTGGACGGTATCCGTGGCGGTACAACCATTCGCGTCCGTTACTATTACTTGGAAAGTCGTAGTCTCCTGCGGGAAAACATTGGTATTCGCCGCGTTCGGATTATCGGTCAAGAAAGGAGGAATCCATTGGTACGTATATGGTCCTGAACCTCCACTTGCATCAGCGGAAACTGGCGTACTTTCTCCTTGCTCGATAGCTGCCTCTCCTTGGGCATCCACGGTTGGTGATTCGAATTCACTAACGGTAGTGGAACCGGAAATTTCACAACCCAAGGCATCGGTAGCCGTAACGGAATAATCTCCCGCACCTACATTGATAAGTGGATTGGTAACGCCCCCGTTGGACCAGTTATAGGAAACGGCGCCTTCCGCGTTGGTCAAGTTTGCTTCGATTACGCCACCGTTTTGTCCTTGACATACATCGGTAACATTGAAATCAATACCTAATTCGTATTCCTCTATGGTTCCTGTTCCTGTTGCGGTACAACCATTCACGTCGGTAATGGTAACATCGTACGTTCCGGGAGCTACGCCATTTAAGACGCCCTCGTTACTTCCGTTGGACCACTCGTAGGTGTAGTTCGGAATTCCTTCTTGGACAGTCGCACCGATAAAGCCGTTATCTTGCCCAACACAAGTATTCTCAACAACCATTTGGGCAACCATATCATACTCCGTTACTGCCGTTGCTCCTTCTGCCGTACATCCTCTTGTATCGGTTACCGTTACTTGGTAATTACCGATGTTCAAATCTTCAAGCGTAGGGTTAACGGTATTTACACCATTAGACCAGTTATATGTATAAGGTCCTTCACCATTGGAAGCGGCGGTAATGATTACACCCGCAGCCTGCTCAACACAGGTTTCACCAATGGAGAACGCCAAGGCAATATCCTGTAAATCCACCGTGAATGGTGAAATAGTAGTACACCCTCTTTGATCCGTAACGGTAACCGTGTAGGTTCCTGCCGCTAGACCCGTCAAGTCCTCATCCGTGGAGTTATTGGACCATTGGTACATGTATTCCGGTTCTCCACCGCCTGCGGTAATATCAATAGCACCCGCGTCAATGGTGGAACAATCCGGCGTAATATCCGCTGAAACGGAAACCACGATTTCGGATACGTTGGTAATCGCATCACTACGACAACCGTTCGCGTCTTGTAATTCTACCCAGTATTCACCGGACTCCAAGTTAGGTACGTGGAATTCAGCATTTTCACAATCGACACTCGGTCCTACTTCTACAGGAACCTCGCCGTCTTCACCTTCTACGATGTAGGAGTAATCCGGTGTTCCCTGTGATGGGTTCAAACAGATGGAACCATTATTATCATCCTGACAAGCAGGAACGGGAACGATGGAGCTATTCAATGCTTGAGGTTCCGAAACGGTGATTACCGTTGGGTAAGGATCGAAACAGGTACCATTGGCTTGGGTAACCGTTAAGGAATACTCACCATCATCCAAACCGGTAAACGTGTAAGTATTCATGGAAGAAGTAACCGGCTGAATACCGGAAAGCTCGTAAATGAAGGGGCCGTTACCCGTCATGGTAACCGTAATGGAACCATTGTTATCACCGTTACAAGTAACGTCGGATATTTCCACGTCCGTAATGGTAAAATTAAAGCAATTTGGTCCTAGAATCTCTACCTCGAAGGTTTCGGTACAACCTAAGTCGTCCGTTACGGTGATGGTGTACGTACCTGCCGCTAAACCGGTCAAATCCCAGCTGTCATTACAAAACTCAGTACCGCCGATTTGGGTCAGGTTACCCGTATTCGGGGAAACGCTTACTTGGTAAGGTTCAACACCTCCGTTCAAGCACATGCTGATTTCACCGTT
>JAHDDF010000588.1 GCA_020629475.1 Saprospiraceae bacterium | reverse complement strand
ACCTCCTAGGTTTTAGAAACCTAGGAGGTCTAAACGGAGATTAATTTCTACATTTGCGAAAAATTTCCAAGCACGGGAATTATTCTTAACGTAAGATAGTTCCCCTAGAAAAATACTTGCAAATGGATTTTCTGGAAGAACTCAAATGGAGGGGCATGCTCCACGATAGCACCCCGGGGATTGAAGAAGCATTGAAAGAGGGGATGTTGACCGGATATATCGGTTTTGACCCTACAGCACCTTCCTTGACCATCGGGAATTATGTGCAAATCATGCTCCTGACCCTCTTCCAAAAATCAGGTCACAAACCCATTGTTCTAATGGGCGGTGCAACGGGTATGATTGGCGATCCATCCGGTAAGGATGCGGAACGCGAACTCAAAACCGTGGAAACCATCCAACACAACTTGGATTACCAAAAGAAACTCTTCGAGAAATTCTTGGATTTCGAAAACGGGGACAACAAGGCGGAACTGGTAAACAACCACGATTTCTACAAGGACATGAACGCCTTGGATTTCCTGCGTGATGTAGGTAAATCCATCACCGTAGGGTACATGATGGCGAAGGAATCGGTTCGTCGTCGTATCGAGAAAGGTTTGTCCTTTACCGAATTCAGTTACCAATTGCTACAAGGATTCGATTACCAATGCTTGTTCCAAAAGCATAACTGCACCGTACAAATGGGCGGTTCGGATCAATGGGGAAATATCACTACCGGAACCGAATTCATCCGTAAAAATCTAGGCGGAAAGGCATTCGCCGTCACTACCCCGCTATTGACGAAAGCCGATGGCTCCAAATTCGGGAAATCCGAAAAGGGGAATATTTGGGTGGACCGCGCGTTTACATCCCCCTATGAATTTTTCCAATTTTGGTTGCGTTGTGATGATCGTGATCTTCCTAAATTCATCCGCTACTTTACCTTCAAAACCAAGGAGGAAGTGGAGCAGATGGAAGCGGACTTAAACGAGATGCAGCAAAAGGCACTTCTTGCAGAGGAATTGACCCGTAGGATATACTCCGACGAGGAATACGAAGCGGCAAAAAACGTATCCGAGTTGCTTTTCAACAAAAAGGCATCCAAGGAGCAACTCCTCTCATTGGACAAGAATTCATTAGGCATTATCGCCAATGAAATCGAAAGTAGAACCATTGCCAAGGATGCCTTAAACGGTGCCAAGCTTTTGGATGTCCTTACGGATAACGGGCTTATCGCCTCCAAGGGAGAAGGGCGCCGCGCGATGAAAAACAACGCCATTTCCGTGAATAAGGAGAAGGTTTCCGACCATGAATTTTCCTTAACGGAGGACATGATGATCCACAATACATACATTATGGTGGAAAACGGAAGAAAGAACAAGTACATGCTTATCGCTGAATAACAATAAGATTGTTACATTTGGTAACCATCGGATATCAAATCGGCAATTTCATGACAAGGCGAGTATTACAAGGCATTTTTTCTATTCTTTTCTTAGCTACAATGGCTTGTAATACATCAGGAACCAAAGGCTCGGCGGGGGATTCCCCCGCCGAGCCTTCCGTTTTTGTGGAAGCCGTAATCGATGAATTAAAAATGCGGGCGAAACCCAGCCTGGAATCCGAATCCAAGGGCTTGGTTTCCTTGGGGACTACCCTCCCTTACGCCGGGGAAATGACGGACTTCACCACCAAAATCAAACTGCGCGGTGTTTGGTACGAGGAACCTTGGGTTTCCGTAATATCTCCTGAGGGTGATACGGTTTGGGTATTCGGCGGGGGTGTCACCTTCGAGGGTGACGACAGCGAGGAACCTGCGGAGCTTTTATTGCAAAAAAGGATGGTGGCATTTTTCGGGGATAAAACGGACGATATCATGGCTTACCGTGATGCCTATGCTGCCGTGAACGATGCGAAAGGCTTTGCGCAAGTGTTCCATCAAGGGGAGGAATTGGTAAATGAAATGAATAAGGCATTGGAAATAAAAATCCCACCCGCCGATGCCGAAGACTTACCCGATATGTTTTGGTTGGAGGATGTAATGCCGGGCTACGTGGTGGAAATCGTGGCGGAAGGAACCATGTAT
>JAHDDF010000088.1:11540-13141 GCA_020629475.1 Saprospiraceae bacterium | reverse complement strand
GATTCAAATCATCCATGAACTCATCCTCATTGTAGGATGAGTTCATGGTGTTCATGTCGTCAAGGACATCCTCCATAAATGGATCCTCCAAGGACGCTTTGTTTTTTAGAAACAAGTAGACCAATCCGATTCCACCGAACCCGAACAAGGCCCCGATGATATCCCAGAGGAAAGTAGTACCCCTGTCTTCTTCCACGAAATTATCGAAACCCATAAACGCAATCAGGGCACCGATTACGATCACCTGAACCAATACGTAAACGACAACGGCGAGGATCCCCCAAGCCCATTTATTGCGTTTCTTTTCGCCCGCCATTCTTGCTACGCCCCTGACGGCAAAGACCAATGCGATGATTTGTAACATATGGCTTAATTGCTTGACAAGCGATTGATCAATTCATCCAACTGCTTGATTTTTTCTTCGGTATCGGATTGCTTTTTCTTTTCATTAGCTACTACGGCAGCGGGAGCGTTATTTACGAAACGCTCATTCCCTAATTTCTTGGAAATACCGATAAGGAAGCCTTCCAAACGCTTTTTCTCCTTGGTCGCTTTTTCCAATTCCGCCTCAACGTCAATTTCTTTCTCGACGATAACGAAAAACTTATCCGTACCGCTAATAAAGGCAACGCCGTTCTCCGGTGTTTCATTGGTGAATTCCAAGAACTCCAGAACAGCGGATTTGGTCAAGGTCTCCTTGAAGCCTTCCTTGGAAAGTAGTGCCTTAATCGTATCGGATTCTTGAACGTAGAACTTTAATGGCTCGTGTTTCTTTAATCCGTTCTTGGCTCTTACCTCCCTGGTTTTGGAAATGATATCCTTAAGCGCATCAAATGATTTCAGCAATTCGGAATCGTATTTTTCCGCCTTGGGATATTGACTGATAACGCAGTCGTCACCGTCTTCTCTCTCCTTAAGAAGATGCCAAATTTCTTCCGTTACGAATGGCATGAATGGATGAAGAACGGTCATCAATTTTTCAAAAAACCCAACGGCTTGCTCGTAGGTTTTTCTATCAATGGGTTTACCGTATTCCGGCTTAATGATTTCTAGGTACCAAGAGCAAAATCCGTTTGTCCAAGAGAAATTATAAAGGTTGTTTAAGCCTTCACTTAGTCGATATTGCGAATAAGATTTTTCAAGGGATTCCAGTTCTTGGTTAAATGCGTTTTCAAGCCATTCCCCGGCTAAGTGATTCACTTTTGCGACTTCAGGAGAAACCGGCTCTTCCGAAATATCCCAGGCTTTAATTAGCTTCAAGGCATTGAACAGCTTATTAGCAAACCCCAAACCTTGTCTGCATTTATCACTCTCATCCGCTACTGCTTTTTGGATTTTCTTATCCAAGAAAGGCGCATCAAAAATGATGTCATTGCCTGCGGCAGCGGAAGATAGCATTCCGTAACGAACACCGTCAGCGCCGTATTTGGTAATAAGGTTTAAGGAGTCAGGTGAGTTACCTATGGACTTACTCATCTTCCTTCCCAAACGATCCCTCACCATCCCCGTAAAATAAACGGATTTGAAAGGGTAATTCTCCTTGGATTTAGGAAGCAAATCACCGGACCATTCATAGCCCGCCATGATCATTCTGGCTACCC
>JAHDDF010000088.1:4161-11440 GCA_020629475.1 Saprospiraceae bacterium | reverse complement strand
TTAGGAAGCAAATCACCGGACCATTCATAGCCCGCCATGATCATTCTGGCTACCCAGAAGAACATGATGTCCCAACCCGTTACCAATACATTGGTAGGGTAGTAGTAATTCAATTCGTCTTGGTTTTCGAAACCATCGAAAACGGAAATGGGCCACAACCAAGAAGAGAACCAAGTATCCAAGGCATCCTCGTCTTGGGTTAAGTCGGATAATTGAAGATTATTATTTCCGGTTTTTGCCCTTGCTTGTTCAAGCGCCTCTTCCACAGTTTCCGCAACGAAAAGCTTACCCTCGTAATACCAACAAGGAATACGGTGTCCCCACCACAATTGACGGCTAATACACCAATCACGGATATTATCCTCCTGCAACCAAGAGTTGTACATGTTGAAAAAATGGGAAGGGTAGAAGTCTACCTCTCCGGACTTAACCGCTTCCAAGGCTTGCTTGGCGAAGCCGTCCATTTTTACCCACCATTGATCCATTAAACGGGGTTCAACTACGGCATCGGAACGCTCGGAACGACCTACCTTGTTCATGTAGTTCTCAACCTTGGCAAGTTGCCCTAGCTTTTCCAATTCCTGAGCCATCAAAGGACGAACCTCAAAGCGATCCATTCCGATGAAATGTCCCGCCGCTTCCGAAAGTGTTCCGTCCGCATTGAAGGTATCAATGGTTTCCAATGCATGGCGTTGCCCGATTTCATAATCATTGGCATCATGGGCAGGGGTAACCTTCAAGCAACCCGTACCGAAATCCATTTCAACGTAGCGGTCAAAAATGATGGGGATGCTCCTATTTGCTACCGGAACAATAACCCTTTTCCCTTGAAGATGGCTGTACCTTTCGTCCTTGGGATTAACCGCAACGGCGGTATCACCCAAAATGGTTTCAGGACGTGTAGTAGCAATGGTAACCCAAGTTTGCTTTTGGATTTCCTCCTTTAATTTTTGTTGAAGTTTCTCGATTTCCAATTTGAAAAAACCGAAGGATTGACCGGTAGCTTCCTTGGCACGAAACATTCCGCCCCTTTGCTTTCCGAGTTCAATATCCAACTCCTTGATTTTACGTTTCAAGCCCTGAACGTAATTAAAGGAATGTGAACCTTGCCTTTCGCATTCCGGGTTTTCGATTTTGTATCGAACGTAATATAGTTTGGACTCCTCTTCCGAGTAAACTACTTCCTCATTGGAAAGTACCGTTTGAACCTGAGGGTCCCAATTACAAATACGGAGACCGCGATAGATTTTCCCTTTTTTATAAAGGTCAACGAATACCTTGGTTACCGCTTTGGATAAACTATCCTCCATGGTAAACCGGGTACGCTCCCAATCGCAGGAAGCACCTAGTTTTTTTAGTTGGTCAAGGATAATACCGCCGTACTTTTCCTTCCATTCCCAAGCGTGCTTCAAGAATTCCTCACGGGTTAGATCCGATTTACGGATACCCTTGGTTTCCCGAAGCATCTTGATCACCTTATTCTCCGTAGCGATGGAGGCGTGGTCCGTTCCCGGAACCCAACAAGCGTTTTTTCCTTCCAAACGCGCCTTACGGATAAGAACATCCTGAATGGTATTATTCAACATGTGCCCCATGTGCAAAACGCCTGTGACGTTTGGTGGAGGTATGACGATAGTAAAAGGCTCCCTATCGTCAGGGACTGACCGGAAGTAGTTTTTACTCATCCAGTAATCGTACCATTTGTCCTCCGTCTCAGCGGGATTATAACGCTTAGGAATGTCCATGTTGAAGTCCTATTTGGATTTTTATGCCGATGATTGGCTGAATTTTACCACAAATAAAAAAAGACCGAGGGGAAACGTTCCCCTCGGTCCTAAGTTTTTTCTATATCCGGGAGAATTACTTCAATTTCTCCAAGACGTCAGCAGGAATTAACTGACCCATCATTGGTGCCATTTGAGGGCTGGATTGCATGAAGTACATCTTTTGTGTACCCTTGTCCTTGATAACGTAAACCTCTTGGTCAACATCAACAAGAAGCTTACCGTCCGCCTCTTTGATCTTGTCGGCTCCCATGGCCATTTCCAACTGTTGCTTCATCATTGGCATAATGGAAGGGTCAGCGGCGGAGATGGTTTGAACACCGGTGTAGTTGAACTTAGCGAACTCTTCGTTTCCGCTTGGGATGAACTCGGAAAGGTCACCGATTTTTACGTTATCCGTTACCATTTTGAGACCCAACATGTCCATTTGCTGGAATTGTTGAAGCAATTGCTCCTTAGGGGCAATATCGAATAATTTAGGATAGGTCATGTCAAGGACGTCCGACCATTTCCCTTCGTTGTTGAGGCTAATCATGTTCATGAAACCCTTGGTTACCACATCCTTCGCGGCATTACCTACGGCATTACCAACGGATTTAGGGGAACAGGCAATCATGCCCAATGCAAGTACGGAGAATAAAAGTATTTTTTTCATAACAACTGAGTGATTAGATTTTACGCAAACATAAAACCGCTAGGGTCATATGGCGGATTTTTTTCGACGAAGGCAAGGAAAACGAGCGAATGACGTTAGCATTTTCCTAATGAAGCCTTAAGAATGGCACAAATTTAGACTTTTTTACCTGCCTACACACCCTTTTTGACCTTATTGACATCTTGGCTTATAGAAACCCGGTAATGGGTAACGCATAAGTTCGTAAATTTGAGAATAGCATTCACCAATAGGACCAATAAGTCTTCAAGGGAATTGACGGAAAAAGAACTCATAGCAAGGGTAAAGAAACAGGATCGAAAAGCACAGAAATTCCTGTTCGAGAAGTACTCACCGAAAATGTTCGGGGTGTGCCGACGCTATATTAAAAACCAAGAGGACGCCGAGGACGTTCTGGTTGAGGGGCTTTTTAAAGTAATGACCAAGATTGACATGTACTCCGGAACCGGTAATTTCGAGGGCTGGATCCGAAGGATTATGGTGAATGAGTGTCTTATGTTCCTCCGCAAGCGTCATAACTTCAAGATGACCGTTGAAGTCAGTAATATCGACCTAAAAACGAACGTGACCGTTGAGGATGATTTAGCGGCGCAGGACATCTTGGATCTATTGGAACTATTACCTGTCGGCTATCGTACCGTATTTAATATGTACGTTTTGGAAGGCTACAAACACAAGGACATCGCGGAACATTTGGGTATTTCCATCAATACCTCAAAATCCCAATTGCTCTTGGCTAGAAAACGCCTTCAAAAACTCATTAAAGACAACAGGATTACCGACGTGGGTTAAAAACCGGATTGAATCATGAAATGGACCGTTACAATCATACTTGCATTATTCTTGGGGATGTTCACTGAAAAGGAAACTGACCCCATGGAAAAGGATTACCCGGAATGGGTAGTCGAGATGATGGATAAGAAATCCAAGATCATGCAAATTACCGCCTGTGAATCCGAAGGTCATAGGTATTGGAAGGTGAATGCCTGCGTAAGTTGTTACGATATGATGATAAAGGTCTATGACGACGACCAAAACCAGGTTTGTAGTTATGGGGGCGTTTTAAGGACGAACTCCTGTAAGGACAATCAGATATACTTCAATAATTGTGAGGTCGTTTATAAGCCTGATAGAAAGTTTAGAATCGGGATAACGGTGGATTAATTTCCGAAAGGGAAAACCGAAGGGATTTAGAAATGGAAGAAAAGGATAAAATATACGATATGTTCCGGCGCAATGAGCACAAGCTCACCCAGCGTCCCTCTAGGAGGGCGTGGGAGCGTTTGGAGAATCGTTTGGATATGCACGAAACGCCTGTCCGGTCCTACAATTGGGCGCGGTACGGCGGAATGGTGGCTGCGGTTATGGTTTTAGTTCTAACCGCCTCTTTGTTAATTATTAATAACAATACAACGGATAAGGCGCAATTCGCCATGAACGGTGATGCGGTCTTATTGGATTTACCTGAAGCCGAAAATGCGTCTAAGTATTATAAAATCGTAGAGTATCAAGTAAATTATAAAACGGATTTTGCAGCCAATTTCTCCGAAGGGGAATCAGGAAGATCTTTGGCGAAACGAGGGGGAGAATCAATAAGTGAATTGAAAGAATCCGTAGACGGTGATATGGAATCCTCTTCATTTACCTACACTTGGGTAGATATTAAAGATTCAAGGACTTCTTTTGAGTTTGACGCACTCAGTGACGTTAGGATGGATGGGGTTACGGTAGGAAATACTACTAACGCTAATATAACGATGGATAATGCCGCCGGCGATGTCGGATTTTTACCCGTGGAGGATTATATCTCCGACATGGAAGAAATGGTCAAGAAACCTGAAGGTGAAGGACCCATTGCCGAAGCGGAATTAAAGTCGGCACCTCAGGCGCCTGTTATTAAGCCCGAAATTGTTGCCCCCGTAAAATCCACTTCTATGGAAAAGGAATCCTTGGAGGAAGTTGAAATGCCCGCGCCGGCTCCAGCACCCGGACGTTCCATGGCTGCCGAGGAATCAAAAACCTATGAGTTTGAAGGTGCCGATGATGATTATATGGATGCCGTAACGGAATCCGTAGCTGATGTTTACCGGGAACAAGTTTCCTTGGACGAATTCGAATGGCTACTTGGGACTTGGAAGGAAAACTTAGGCGAGGGCGATGTCTCCAATGAGAAATGGAACCGTATGGACGCAAATACCATAGTGGGGCACGGATGGTTATCCCAAAATAACGAGAAGGTATTTTCCGAGGATATGACCATCTCAAGCTCGGATGGTGAGGTTTACCTCTTTATTACTCTGGAAGAAGGAAGTAAACCGACCCGCTATAAAATGGTTAAACGAGGGAGAAAAAAGGTGACCTTTAGGAATAATGAGGTATCTTTCCCTAAAGAGATCGTTTTTTTCCACACGTCGGATAAGGAATTCTCCACCATTATGCAGAATTCCTCCGATGATAACCTTGAATCACAAGAACAAGTAGATTACATGTCTAACCGGAATCAACTATTGAACCGGAAAATGATTCGTAATCTCGTTAGAGTGAAATAAGGTAAAAGAAACAATTTATGCATCGGGCGATACGTGTGAACGTATCGCCTTTTTTTGTTGTATGAACATTACTTTTAGGGAAGAATTCAAAATCACATGGCAAATCGGGAATACATCCACGGTTATACCGAGGAGGAGCAGCAAAGACTTTGGGAACAGGCGGGAATCCTGGAGAAATACGTTTTTATGGATTTCGACTTATCCGGGGTCCGGAAAATGATTGAAATCGGAAGCGGAGTAGGAGGGGAGACTAAAATCCTCCTGGAGCGCTTTCCTGAAATGTCCGTCCTGGGAATAGAGATCGAGGAGGAACAAATAAAGACGGCATCCAAATTCATGGAACGGGCGGGGCATTCCCCGGAAAGATATTCTTTCCGTAATGGTGATGGTTCAAGGATTATCTTGGATGATGAAGATCGTGGAGATGCCGCCTTATTCATTTGGGTATTAGAGCATTTGCCTAATCCGCTTGAGATGTTGTTGAATATTAAGAATTTACTTATTAAAAAAGGCAAGATATTTGCAGTTGAGGTATTTCATGATTCCATGCGGCTTTATCCGGAATGCCCAACCGTTATGTCCTTTTGGAAAAAGACGGTAGAATACCAGGAATCCATCCAAGGGGATGCCAATATTGGTTTTAGATTGGGTAACCTGTACAAGGATGCGGGTTTCGAGAATATCAAGATTGAGGCAAGACCCATGCATTTCGGGAAGGATAAACCGGAGGAAAGGGCAGCAATCTTGGCATATTTTACGGAACTCATGCGCAGTGCCGTTCCCAATATGAAAACAGCCGGATTTACTACGGATGCCGAATGGGAAAAGGTAGAATCGGAAATGCTGGCGCTTCAAAAAAATGAGGACGCGGTTTTTTATTATTCTTTTATAAGAGGAGAGGCGAATCTTGCCTAACAAATGGAGGAACACGAAAAAATAGAGTTAAGGAGTGATGAGGTTCAAGAAATCCTAGGGACGCCTCCTTCTTGGATCGTTAGGTGGGGAACTACGGTGATTTTTCTTGTCATCGGAGTTTTACTCCTTATTAGTTACTTGGTGAAGTATGCGGACATGATTTCCGCCAATATCATAATTACTACCCCGAGTCCGCCTATGGATGTGGTAGCCGAATCCTCCGGTAGATTATTGCAATTAAGAATAGAGGAAAAGGAAGAAGTTCAAAAGGATCAATTGATAGCCGTTATCGAAAGTGCGGCTAATTTTGAGGACATGATTTGGCTGGAGAAGGAATTGGAGTCCTTCCGGAATTCGGGAACACGGTTTATTCCCAAGAAAAATGTGCAATTGGGTGATGTTCAACTATTGTATTCTCATTTTATAAAAGATGTTGAGGATTATAAATTTTCTTCGGGTTCACCTTATGATAAATTGCAGCTAGAGGCATTGGAAGGGCAAATCGAAAACATAAAAAGAAAGATTTCGATTGCAAAAAAGGAAAAGGTCAACACGGAACAATTAGTTGAATCCGCTATTGCTACCCGAACCCGTTATAAGCAATTACTGGAGGACGGGAACGCCTCAAGGGATCAATACCAAGAGAAAGCGGAGCAAGTCCTAAGTCATCAAAGTCAATTAGAAGGAATAAAGAATCGTATTGTTGATCTAGAGGGTGACATCAAGGAGCTGGAAAGCCAGAAAATACGGATCAAGCGGGGAACGGCGGAAACCGGAAACGATAAATACATCCGGGTTCAGGAAAGCTTGAATAATTTATCAGGGGGTATTGATGAATGGAAACAAAAGTATCTGATAACCGCTCCGCTTGCCGGAAGGGTCTCTTTTTATTCAAGGTATAACCAAAATCAATTCATAAAGGCAGGAGAGCAAATGATGGCTATCATCCCTGAAACGGAAGAACCCATAGGCAGGGCGGAACTACCTGTCGACGGAGCCGGGAAAGTGGAAAAAGGACAAGTCGTAAATATTCATTTGTCCGAGTTCCCGTCCAAGGAATTCGGTATTCTTCAAGGGGAAGTACGAAATATTTCCTTACTGCCCATTAAGAACAAATATATTGCTGAAATAAGATTAAAAGAGGGGTTAAAAACAACCTACGATAAGCAACTCAACTTCTCCCATGACCTCAGTGGAAGTGCTGAAATCAAAACGGAAGAACGTAGACTTATCGAACGAATCCTCGATAAATTCCTGGACTTGGTAAAAAATCAGTAAAAGATTCCTAAATTCCAATCCTACACCAATCCTACACCAATCCTACACCAATCCTACACCAATCCTACACCAATCCTACA
>JAHDDF010000088.1:0-4061 GCA_020629475.1 Saprospiraceae bacterium | reverse complement strand
CCAATCCTAAAACCCGTCCGAGTCATCGGAATCATCTATAATGGTCGGATTGTTATTTCCTCCCGGTGGCGTAGGTGTCGGGTTTGAATCGGGATCACCGCCTCCTCCCGGATTAATAGGCTCATCCCAATCACTTCCGCAAGATGGTGGTTTGTTCTGGGTTAATCGGATATCGATTTGAGACCCCACGGGAATTCCCTTTCCGGGTTCATACGGCGGGAATTGTGCCGCTACGAAAGCCGTTAGTGTATCATAAACCGTAGCGTCGGAAATAACGCTTCCCATGGAAAGGTTGTGTCCACCCTGCAAGGCAAAAACCGCTTCCGAATAAGTCAAACAACTAAGGTCCGGGATATCCGTATAACTACCGTTTGATTCCGAGTTTACGACAAGTTCGATTTCCGTTCCCATTTTAACCGAAATACCCTCATCGTTCGCCTTTCTTGAATCCTCAATAACTCTACCGTCAAGTTTTACCTTCGAGACGGTTCCCGGAGGGATTCCGAAAACTTCCGTTACCTTAACGATGAAACCGTCACTCTCTAAGTCGCTAATCGCAATTGCGGTTTCCTTTCCGTAAAATCCGCCCCGAAGCACGGTCAAGGGAACAGCATGGGTGTTGATCCGCAAATAAATTTGACGGTTCTTTTTTGCCCTTGAAAGGGGTTGGGGATCTTGGTTGATTATTTCACCCGGACGTTTCGTTTTCTCGTAAATGGAATCATTTACCACAAAACGGAATTTGGATTTGGAATCCATAACATCATCAATGTGTTCCCCAACGAAATTGGGGACCTCATAGGTGGAATTGTGCCTCGTATAACATTTCAACGCCGCAAAAGTCATCCATAACAACAAGGCGGTTGCTCCCGCCATGATGAGTAGGTTGAGCCAAAGCTTCGGGTAGGTACCAAAAGCGAAAAGGCGTCGGATGAACATGAATTTAGGCTGTTGGTTGCTTGTCTCGTTCATGGAAACCGAATTCTAATATTTTATCGATAAAGCCGTAAGGTTCGTAACCGTTAATGGCGCATTGGTGAAAGATACAAGTTGCGGGCGTCATTCCCGGCAAGGAGTTGATTTCAATAATCAAAGTCTCCGCCGTCCCGTCCTCGAATATCCTTACGAATGCGTCAATTCGGCAATATCCTTTTACGTCAAGGATTTCAGCTGCTTTTTGTAGGGTTTCTTTTACTTGCTTTGCAATGGTTTCATAGTTGATTCCCGATTTCGCGAAACGGGCAGGGGTGATGTTTTGACCTTCTCCCGCAAGGAATTTTTCCTCCAAGGAAAGGACTTCTCCCGTTGTTAATGCCTCCGAAGGTTCAAAAACCTCGTAGACCCGTTCACCGCTTTCCCCGTGGTGGGTCAACATTCCGCCGGTTATTTCCAAGAAATGTTTAGCACCGTTGGAGCGGATCAATTCCTCGATTAATACTTGATTCTTCCTAGGGAATTCCTCCTTGAATTTCAAACCGAGTATCTGCCTTTGTTTTTCGGGGAGGTCTTCCTCTTCACGGTATAATGTTTCCAGGAATGCCTGCATTTGCTCAGTGGACTTAATCACTTTCACGGCGGAACTACAACCGTCATCCACCGGTTTCGCGATTAGCGGATAACCGAAACGTTCCTCGATTTTAGCCAACTCCGCTTGCTTATTGGCAAGGAATTCCTCCTTGTAACCCAAGTATTGTTCAGCCACGGAAAATCCGTGCTTTTTCAAGGTCTGAAGGGTTTGGTATTTATTGATGGTAATCCCTGAAGAACCCGGCCCTGAGCCGTTATACGGGATACCTACCTTTTCCAATTCCTTCTGGATGGTGCCGTCCTCCCCGGGTCTTCCGTGAAGGGCGATAAAGGTTCCCTCCACCATTTCCGCCAATTCGGTCATGCTGATTTTCCGGGGCTTAAAAACGGCACCGGAGGGCGCGTACTTGTTCGTAATGGAAGCGCATTCCTTCCTGATTTTTTCAAGGACGGGATGACTTTCATAATGAAGGATTTTATCGCGGATATCATCCGCGTTATCCTTCAACATGATGTTGATCGGGATTTGGTATAAATCAAAATGATGCTCATCACCGATTAAGAACAAAGGAATCGGTTCATATTTATTGGATGAGGCAAGTTTCTCGAAAATATTCCGCCCGCTTTCCACACTGATATGCCTTTCAAATGAATATCCACCCATAATTACCCCGATGGGCTTCTTGTCGGACCCTTGGGATTTCATTTGTTCAAGACGGTGGTCCAATTCATCCAGCTTCTCCTCGTAATCCTTTCTTTGCGTCGCGTTTTTGATGCGTTCCTGTAAAGACATTCGAATGAGGAAAGTAAGGAATCGGCTTGGGTTGAGTCCAATCTCCGCCGCTTGGTGGAAGAAGAAAGAACTTGGTAACATCCCGGATGTAGTATTCGGGTCATTCAGGAAAATGGTTCCTTCCGGATTGATAAACCCGTCAATTCTGGCGTAAACGTCAAATTCAAGGAATTCGAATAGCTTGACGCATTCTTGCCGTATTTTTTCGATATCGTTTTCGGGTAAATTAATAGGTGTAACCTTCCTTGATAGACCGGGTAAATATTTTGAACGGTAGTCAAACACTTCACCGCCCTTTACGATTTCCGTAGGGGGCAAGGCGATGGAGGAACCGTTTTCCTGCCTTACAACGATACAAGAGAATTCCTTCCCTCGGATAAATTCCTCAACGATAACGGTCGTTTCCGCATTGTAGGCAGCTAACCTAATCGTTTCATCCTTGGATTCATCCAAGTAATCATATAGATGTTCAGGGTGGGGTAGGTACGTTTTTACCCCTTCCGGGCAATAGGCATCCATCGGGAAACCAAGTCCGCTGCGGATATCGGTTATCTCGGTAATAAATTCGTGTTTACCGTTTTCGTCAAGGCTTCTCCAGTCCTTCAAGGAAATTTTCTTCTCGAAGAAGGCGGCTTCCGTTTTTTCAAGGAATAGGTCTAGACCTTCATCCTCGTAAATGATGGAAACACCAATGGAGGAGCCTTGGTTAGCAGGACGGATGACCATCGGGAAACCAATGGTGTTTTTTACTTGGGCATAGCCTTCTTCCGTTCCCCATTTATCCTTAAGGTCCCTTCTGTTGAAGGCAACGATTTCAGGCGTAGGGAAACCTCCCGCATCCATGATTTTCTTTTGGAATGCCTTATCCATCCCGATACTGCAAGCCTTGATGCCACTTCCGGTATAAGGAATATCCAATCCTTCCAAAAGCCCTTGGATTTGCCCGTCTTCCCCGAATTCGCCGTGAAGGGCAAGAAAAGCGACATCCATGATCCCCTTAAGTTCCTCCAGATTCCTGATGGGGCGTCCCACCTTGGAGATCATTTCGTCCATCTTCTCCGGATTCAATGAAAAATTCAGGGAAGGTGAACTTTCAACATAGGCTTGGAAACCTCTAGGGGAAGGATCAGAGTAGGAAGGAACCGGATAAAAATCACGGATGGTTCCCTTGTACAAGTATTGCCAATCAAGTAGAATAAAATTCTTGTGGCTATCCACGAATAAAGGTACGGGCGTAAAAAGGGACTTGTCCAAATTATCATAGACCGTCCTTCCTCCCGCAAAGGAGATTTCACGTTCCCTGGATGGTCCCCCGAATATGATTCCTACCCTCATTTTTGCGCCTTAAGCGTGGTTTTCTTTGTGGAAAAATTGGGTGAAAACGGTTTTGGATGGGTTTGGCATCCAAACATGTTCCGCTTTCCCCGCAAATATATGAATAAGTATTAAGGCAAGACCCCTCGAATGATGATTCGAAGGGTCTTGCGGGATATTCGTAATGAAGGTTCGACTATTCGATTAGAATTGGACTCTGACGGGCAACCGTGTTGGTAATTCAATATGATGCATTTGGCTAAAGATCAAGATGTTAGATATTAGACACTAGACGTTAGATTTCGTATTGTTACTTAAGCAAACAACTGTCTAATGTCTAACATCTAGCGTCTAACGTCTGATTAACAATATTTTAGAGGAGCACATTGTCGAAAATCCAACAACGGATTTACCTAATGGAGCCTAG
>JAHDDF010000087.1 GCA_020629475.1 Saprospiraceae bacterium | reverse complement strand
AAAGGTAGTGTACTCGCAAGGGTACCGAGGGTTCGAATCCCTCTCTCTCCGCTAAAAATTCACATCTCATAAATGTGAGAATCCTATTAGCTAAATCTGACACGTTAAAAATCGTCATCATGCGTAAGTATTCGGTACCTTTTCTAGTCATGGGACTCGTGACTTTCGTTACCAATGCGAGCTATGCCCAAGGATCTTTCCAAACTTTGAAGGAGAAATTCATCGAAGGGGGCTGGTTCTTCATGAGCTTCGTACTCGTAGCCTTGATTCTTGGTCTCGCTTTCTGCTTGGAAAGAATCATCACCTTGAACCTTGCATCCGCCAACACCGACAGGTTATTGGCGCAAATCGACGACAACCTTCGCTCCGGTAACATCCAAGGGGCAATGGAAGTCTGCAAATCCACGCAAGGTCCCACCGCATCCGTTCTACACGAAGGTTTGAAAAGGGCTCACGAAGGCCCCGAGGCCGTAGAAAAAGCCATCGTTTCCTATGGAGCCGTTCAAATGGGTCTTTTGGAAAGAGGATTGGTTTGGATTTCCCTATTTATCTCCATCGCGCCAATGCTTGGTTTCATGGGTACAGTAATCGGTATGATTGGTGCCTTTGATAAGATTGAGGCAGAAGGTGAAATTCGTGCGACTTCCGTTGCGGGTGGTATTAAGGTAGCACTTTTGACTACGGTATTCGGTCTTATCACCGCGATTATCCTTCAGATTTTCTACAACTACATCGTTGCGAAAATCGATGGTATCGTTACCAAAATGGAGGAGTCCTCCATCGCCTTGGTTGACCTATTGGTTGCCAACGGTAACTTCAAGAAGTAATCTATTTTTGAAATCCTTCGAGGTGTTGCCTGGAACTGAACGTTCCTAGCAACGCCCCGTCCAAATAGCAAGACCATGTATAGTTTTCTTGCAAGAAACGGTCAACTCTTCGGTTTCGGACTCGGGATTGCCATTACCTTGATAGTGTTTATCATTATCGGTATGAACTCTTCCTTCCTTTCCGCTAACTCCGAGGATTCAGCTGCTATCGCCCAAACAGGTATCTTCAACTTCCCGTTGATTGCCACCTTCGGTTTGGTGTTGCTGTGTGTTGCGGCAATGTTTATTTTCGGAATCATCGGTATCGTATCCGATTTTAAAGGAGCCATGAAAGGTCTTATCGGTATCGGTGCCTTGCTGCTTGTCTTCGTTATCTGTTATGTCCTTTCGGGCGGTGCGGAATCTGAAGTCGTAACTGCGGCAATCGATAAATATAATGCCGATCTTGGCGATGGTGCCAATGAAACTTGGTTCAGCTGGATCACGGCAGGGAAAAGCCGCTTGGTAGGCGCGGGTCTTCTTACAACAGTAGGATTGGCCGTAATTGCTTTTATCGGCTTATTCGTTTCCGAGATTTTGAACTTCTTCCGTTAATCCTCAAATTCCTGAGATATGTTGAGGAGAAAAAAAGAAAGAATGTCGACGGAAATCAATGCCGGCTCTATGGCCGACATTGCCTTCCTTCTCTTGATATTCTTCCTCGTTACTACCACCATTAACCCGGAAAAAGGTATTCGTACCAAACTTCCGCCGTGGTCCGAGGAGGAAGTGGATCCTACTCAGTTGAATACACGTAACGTATATTCCGTTTTGGTAAATTACCAGAATGAATTGCTTGTACGTGGAGAGCCAATGCGTGCCGCTGATCTTAGGGAAAATGCAAGGGAGTTTATCCTAAACCCCCAAGCTCGTCCTGATTTGGCGGAAAGCCCGACTAAGGCGATCATCTCGTTGAAGAATGACCGTGGTACCGAATACGGTACTTACTTGATGGTTTACAATGAGTTGAAAGGTGCTTATAATGAAATTTGGGAGGAAATGTCTCAAAGGGATTATCAATCCTCTTATGATGATCTTCCGATTTCAAGTAAAAAGAAGATCCAAGATACGGTTCCCATGGTTATTTCCGAGGCTGAACCCACTGATGTTACCGGACAGGGTAATTAATCCGGATCAATTGTTTACCTGCTAATCTGAGCTAGTTATGTCTAAGTTTAGTAAGAAAAGAGGAAATACCTCACCCGGTATTAGTACAGCATCTTTGCCGGATATCGTTTTCATGTTGTTGTTCTTCTTCATGGTTGTAACCGTAATGAAGAATGCGGATATGATGGTAGAAGTTTCCGTTCCTGAAGCTTCCGAGTTGAAGAAAATTAAGGATAAGAGTTTGGCTACTTATTATTATATCGGTAAGCCATTACCTCAATTCCAAGAGCAGTGGGGTACTAAACCTCGTCTACAGTTGGATGATAAATTCGCTGAGCTTGAGGATATACCTATGTTCGTTCAACGAAAAAAGGATAGCGTAATCGAGGAAAAGAAAGACCAGCTTGTTGCATCCCTTCGTATAGATGGCGAGGTAACTATGGGTTTCGTAACCGATGTTAAAACCGAATTGCGTAAGGCAGGTCAATTAAAAGTGAACTACGCCGGACGTGAACGTGCAAAGGATCTGGAATAAGTTTCCTTTATTTGAATATAAAAGGGCAATATCATTTTTGGTATTGCCCTTTTTTTGTTTTACCACTTGACTAAAAAAACATTGAAATGGAATTACCTAAGGGATATACTTTTCGGAAGGCAATGGATGAGGATGCAAAAGATGTACTTCATGTTGTTTTTACGGCACTGCAGGAATATGGTTTAGTCCCTGAACCTGATAAGACTGATGTTGATTTAAAAGCTCCTGCTACTTTTTACAAGGACGGCTTTTTTGGGGTAATTGAAGATCCGGAAGGAAAAATCATCGGTACCTTTGGTTTATTGGAACACGAACCGGGTGTTTCGGAAATCCGGAAAATGTATTTATTAAAAGAAGCTAGGGGAAAGGGAATCGGTAAGTTTATGTTGACTTTTTTATTGAATAAATCCAAGGAACTGGGATTTTCAAAAGCCATGTTAGAGACTGCATCTCCCTTAGTGGAAGCTATCGGCTTATACGAAAAATACGGCTTTGAGGAAGACCCGAATATTCCTTACACGGAACGCTGTGATAAAATGTATTTTTTGGATTTAAAGTAACTCTTTTAGAAGTTCGTAATGTAAATAGGCTAGAATAATAAAAGTACCTAAACCAATAATTAACCATCCAATTACCTGATGCTTATTAGCTTTTAGGATATACTCCGGATTATCATTTTTTAAGTATTGATTGAGTAGGCTAAAGGCACGGATGAAAAATATTCCGGCAGGAAGGGTCAAGGAAAAAATCAATAGAAGAAAAACCATTTCATCGAAATAGGCATTGTCAATGGTTGCAAGGAAAATAAGGATATTAAAAATCCCTGAAAGAATCATAAAAATTCCTCCAACAAGGCATAAAACTGAGGTATACCGTAGGGAACGGTTCCATTCCAAGGGCAGTGATTCCCTGTTTTCTATAAGCTCCTCTTCCTCTTCGTACAGCATTAATAATATGATTCTAAAACACCAATACTCCAAACTAGAGTATAACCCGCCAGAAAGATTAGCACAATCGTCATGGCAATGTTTTGTACAAGAAATCCTTTTCGGATAAGGAGAACTTCATCTTTTTTATAAGCTTCTGCCCATTTATTTCTGCCTCTTAGAAAGAGGCAGATTACGCCAATAATAAATAATAAAAATAAAGCGACTCCAAATAGACCTAAAATGACTTCCCACGGTGCCGTTTCCCAAGGAATTCTATTTTCTTGCCCCTCATACCTAAAGATTGGAGGTGTACCGAAAAAAGTAAAATAAACCACGAATAACAACCATCCGGATGTACAAATGAAAGAAGTAATTAGGAAAAGCAGTTGGGCTCGTCCTAAATTTCTGTATGACCTTAGGATATTTAGCTCTGTTAGTTGTTTTAAATTATCAGGCATTTATTTCTTATTGTAGTTGATTCAAGGAAAGAAAATTGCAATCAAAATAATTAAGGACAGAATCGACCAGACCCCGATAACTAAATTTAATGATTTCGTCACTTTTTTTACCCAATCCTGATCGTGTTTTCTAGTTGCATTTACCAAACTTAACCCTGATATAAATATTCCGATAAAAAATCCGATTAAGATAAGAGTGGAGCCATCCCATTTACGGGAATAAGTCAAGTAAAAAGGATCGATAAATAAGACCGAAAACAAGCAAACACTGAAAAACATCAAGGAGATTCCCCAAATCCGGTAATGGGATTTTAAACGACGGACATCTTCCCCCGTATATTTTTCCGGTTCCTCAATAGGGTTGTCTAACGGATCCATAATGAGTTCAATAAAAGAAGTAGTAATGCAATACCTCCAATGAAAAGGGCGATATAATTTAACCGGATAGCACGTATGGACCATTTTACCGCATCCGTCTTTCCGATTTGGAAAAAGGAAATACAAGAAAGCCCGATAAGAATGGCAAATATTAATATTAGGAAACCAACGATAGAACCCGGAATGTCATCAAAAAAATTCAGGGCTTTTCCCTCACCTGTGAAAAGCGTTATGATAAATGTTACAAGGGAAAATACAAGACCGAAAATGCCTAATATACCCGCACAGCCCACCGGAAATATTTGGGCACAGCCAACGGAAGCCGTCCTGTTATAAAGACGCTCCCTATCCTCAAAACTATGGGGTTGTTTTTCCAAGGGGCTATTTTTCTTATGCTCCGAATTTTTGGATCCAATCCAAAACACCTCCCGTGAGGTTGCTTACGTTTTTTGCACCTGCCTCTATAAGGATGGCTTGTGCCGTCATGGAACGCGCACCGGAACGGCAGTGAACTACTATTTCATCGTCGAGAATTTCATCTAAATCACCATTGGCAATAGCCATTGGAACAGAGCCTAAGGGGATAAGTCTCCCTTTCAAATTAAATTCCTCGAATTCATGCGGTTCCCTCACGTCAATAAGATGAAAAGACTCACCCGCATCTATTTTGGCTTTAAGCTCTTCTACGCTGATAACTTGCATGATGGTTGGTTTTTCTTGTTTTACTTAATGTTGAACGATAAACTTTTGGGAATAAATCCTTCCCGTTGACTCCTCCGTAATCCTTATGATATACAATCCGTTACTCCAATCCGGAACAGGAATGAATTCACGGAAACCGGAATCCCAAACCCTCTTCCCGGTAGCATCGAATATTTCAATGTTTCCTTGGAAATTGAGGTCGGAACTTTCAATGGCAAGGACATCTTTAACCGGATTTGGATAAACGCGGAAGGCATTATTATCTAACGTTTCCGTATTGGAAGTGGTAAAATACGTTTCCTCACCCATAACCGGACGAATCAAAATAGCTCCTTGGGTAGTCTCCGGGAAAGGCGTCCAACCACCACCGGCATTAAAGAAGTGGAATTGGGTGGCACTAGGTGTATTTTTATCAAAACCAATAGGGATTGGATTGTCCGTATCCGAAACCTGTTGCCAGCCTACATAGAAATCACCCGGCGGGATGTATTGCGGAGTAGGACCGTCCAATAGGGTTTTCAATTGGTAAGTAGTAAAGCCTTGAAGAGTGTCTCCCAAGGTATATTCGTCCACATAAATCGGACGTTGGAAAATAGCATCGAAAATCGGTTCTTGATCTAAATCCAACCAAACACGTAGATTGAAAAGCTGGATAGAAGCATCACCCGCCACATGCGGAATGTGCATCCGAATCGCCTTAAGCGTATCACCGATATTGGTATGGAACTTAACCGCTACTTGGGTTGAAGCGTTTTGCGCCTTGATGTTACTCTCAGCCGTTCCGTCATCATACGCGAAATAATCACTGAAAATGGTTCGCTTGGTAATGATATCATTCTGGAAAGAAGCCGGGAAAGCGGGATCCTGTCCGCTTTGGGTAAACTCGAAACGGCTTTCGAATTCCATTTCCGAAGCACCTGCAGGTAGCCCTTGCATAGCCGCTAAAAACGAGGAATAATCTCCCGCATTGATGGTTTTATCCGCCGTTACGTGTACACCCGGTTCAACGTTACCCAAAGGAATGGGAGGGTTGGCATCCGTTAGGTAAGCCGTAGATAATACGGTACCGCCGTTTACGTCGTCCACCATATAATCCCGGTTTTGAATTTCCTGGATTACAGGGAAGTGATTATATAAGGAAACGGAATAGTTCTCCGTCATTTCATTCATTTCAAAGCCTACGAAATGCCGCCAAGGCATGGAGGAATAATCCTGTAGGAATCCGGGAGCGGTTTCCGTAAATGCTACATCATTGAAGTTTTCCGTAGGGATGGCATTTGCCGTAAGGCGGATATAATCCAAGTGCCAAAGATCAACTTGGCCGGTTCCGCCGGAACGATTCCTGAATCGGAAAGCGAAGCCGTCATATAAATAAGACTGCGGAATGGCGATGGCTACGAAAGAGAAATCAGGGATATAAGTTCCAGGAAACACACTTCCGTCAATGCCTGCGTAGGATTGGATATTTACCCAATTATCATTGATGTCCTTGAATTCCACGATTAGGGAATCCGATACCTCCGGTTTATCCCCGAGTCCTTTTGCTTGCTGGAAGAAGCTGAGGTAAACGAAATCCGCTTCGGTTAATCCACCCAGGAAAAATAATTTTGAGGTGAGGGTATCACCATAACCGCCCACTCCGTATGGCGAACCGTTTTGACCTAGGCCATCCAAGGTAGCTACACCTATTGATGGTGGTTGGAAGGCAAAAGTTTGGTTCACGAAGGCGGACTTATCGCACCAATTATCCTCTGAAGGGAACATGCCTCCGTAGGAAAAATCATCAAGGAATGGAATACTTAATGTATCGCCCGGCCCCCTGAAATCGAAGCCGGAATCTTGTTGTTCCCTTGGGTCGAAATCAAGCAGTTGATAGTTCCTTACAGGCGCGGTTTCCTCGACCTGTGCTTGGATTGCCGCTAGGCAAAAAAGGATGATGGTGATTAGCGGAAAAATCCGTCTCATATGTGGGAGTAGTTTATGATGGGCAAAGATAAAAACCTTTGCAAACGACGTGCCGTGGAATGAATCAAATCCCTTGGGATTGACCCAAAAATAACGAATGGGCTAGGGGATAAGTGCCCTCCTAACAATAATTAGTTATACAATGGCTTATGAAAAGGCATTTTCCCTCTTTTTTAAAGATGCGGTAGGTACGGAATACCTAATATTAGGTATTCGCATTTTACCAACCAAGGGCTATTGTAGAATGAGGCTTCCGATATTACCTTTGCGTTAACTTAGACTTATTCTAAGTAGAAATAACAAGCGCATAATGAATAATCGTTGGTACATTTTTTTTCCAATCGTTTTTTCAATACTACTTTTTTCCTGCAAGGAGGATGATACGTATCAAATTCCTGAATCCTACGATTTCCAAAACGTAAGCTATACAGGTCAAACCGATAGGCTAGGGATGCTTGGTGAAATCAAGGATTACTTGGAAACCGTTACTGACGGAGTATCAACGCTCGAAGCTACTCGTCTTGCCGCCATGTATTCCAATACCGATGCGACGGTAGCCGGATGGTCCGGAGTCTACGGTGAAACCAAGCAATTGCGTTCCAAGACCGAAATTTCCCAACAAGTCTTATTCGATAATCTTCTTTGGGATGCGGCAGAGGACGCTGCTTCACCTTTAGCTTCGGCTACTCCCGGAAATGCGGGTTTGGTTACTAAATTGGACGGTTCCAAGACTTACTACGTAAACGAGAATGGTCTTGAGTACGCCCAAATCATAGAGAAGGGATTAATGGGTGCTTGTTTTATGTACCAAGCTACAGCAGTTTATCTCGGAGAGGAAAGGATGGACGTGGATAATTCGGTTATTGAACCGGGTGAAGGAACCGCAATGGAACATCATTGGGATGAATCATTCGGTTATTTCGGTGTGCCCGTTGATTTCCCCGCCAATACGGCTGGCCTTCAGTTTTGGGGAAAGTATTGCAATGGCCGTGATGCCTTGTTGCAAACCAATTCCCGAATCATGGATGCATACGTAACCGGAAGAGCCGCAATCTCCAACAATGACCTTGCTCAAAGGGATATTCAAATCCCTTTGATTCAAGAAGGTTATGATGTGGTTTCCGCAGCAACGGCAATCCACTATTTGAACGCCGCCCAAAGTAACTTTAATGATACCGCCACCAAACTTCACGCTTTATCCGAGGCGGTTGCCTTCATTTACTCCTTGAGTTTTAATCCGGCATCCAAGTCGGGACAAGAAACGATTTCGGGTATGCTGGTGGATCTAACGGGTACTTCCGACATTAGGAACATGAACCTATATCAAGTGGGCTTAGCCGAAATCCAAACGGTAAAACAACGAATCTCGGACATTTACGGATTTAATTCCATCCAAGACGAACTGTAGGCTGCAAGTATTTTCTTGTTCCTGTTCCAAATAAATTAGCATGAGGCGATTCAGAGGGGTTTTGTTTTTAATGATGGGCTTATTTTTTCTTCCTGCTTGCGAACCTGAAACGACAAGTTCCTGTGCCAATGACTATGATCAAGGCACCCTGTTTACAAGGCTAGCGGATGATTTGATCATTCCCGCATATGCCGATTCCAAAAACGAGGTGGCTTCACTTAACGCATCTTGGACTGCCTTCTCCCAGTCGGGCACATCTAGCGATTTATTGAATGTGCAAAACGATTTTAAATCAGCTTATGAAGCATTCGTAAAGGTAGAGTACTTTGAATTCGGTCCGGCTGAGGATGTAGCATTAAGAACCTCCTTAAATAACTTCCCCGCAAATACGCTTCTGATTGAGGCGAACATTTCCTCCGGAACCTACGATTTAGAAGCACCCGATAATTATTACGCGGGATTTCCTGCCTTGGATTATCTGCTTTTTTCAGGAACGGAAAATGAGATTTTAGATAGGTTCAATAATGCTAATTCGGGCGATGCTTTCAGGACCTATGTTTCAGGGATTCTTGGAATTATGGTTACCAAACTGGATGCCGTTAATTCGGGATGGGATTCTTATCGTGGAAACTTTATTTCCAATACCGGAACGGCGGCAGGAACATCCCTTAGTCTTATTATCAATGCCTTGAATGAGAACTTCGAAAAAACAAAGCGCGACAGGTTGGGCATTCCTGCCGGATTAACGGCGCTAAACGCTCCTCCCGTTCCTCAAAACGTGGAGGCATTCCATTCCGGGCACTCCTTGGTTTTGATGAAGGAAAGCTTCTCCTTCGCCAAGGAATTTTTTAGAAACGGAAACGGTGAGGGTTTGGATAACTTCTTGGATGACATCAACGCTCTTGGGTCAAACGGGCAAAGTTTAACCTCCGTTATCAATGGTGGTTTTGATGATATCAATTCTTCCGTAAACCTTTTGCCGGAACCGCTCTCCGATGCGGTCATCAACAATGAGGATTTGGTAACACAGGCATTTTCCGATGCATCAAGGCAAGTCGTTCATATTAAGACGGATATGCCTACCATGCTTTGCGTTGCCATTACTTATATCGATAATCCAAGCGATTCCGACTAAGCGAATATGGGCTTTAAGGAACGCTTCATTACCCGGCAAACGCCCATTGCGCCCCTTGTAACTTTCCGGATTATTTTCGGGATTTTAATGGCGTACGGTGCCCTTCGTTTTCTGTATTCGGGTTGGGTGGATGAACTTTACGGTGAGCCTACTTTCTTCTTTTCCTTTTACGGATTTAATGGGGTGGAACCCCTAGGTACAACGGGGATGACGCTCATTTACTTTGGTATTGCCTTAACGGCAATTTGCGTAGCATTGGGCTTCTTGTACCGTCCTGCCATTATCTCTTTTTTTCTCCTGTTTACCTATTCCGAACTCGTTGACGCCACCAATTATCTCAACCATTACTACTTGGTGGTATTGATTTCCTTTCTAATGATTTTCATGCCCCTAGGAAGTAAATTCTCACTTGATGCAAAACTCTTCCCGAAGAAAAGACGAAACACGGTACCCGTCTGGATGATTAATATTTTAATCTTCCAACTTTGCGTAGTGTATTTCTATGCCGGTTTTGCCAAGCTGAATTCGGATTGGTTATTCAGGGCAATGCCGATGGCGGTCTGGCTTCCTGAACGGCAAGATTTTCCCCTCCTTGGATTTTTTTTCAAACAAGAATGGACCGCTTTCATATTTTCTTGGATGGGGGCAATCTATGATTGTACCATTTGGATTTTCCTGCTTTGGAAAAGGACAAGACTAGTTGCATACTTGTTCGTCTTGGTATTTCATCTCATGACCTGGTCCTTGTTCAATATCGGGATGTTCCCTTTGATTATGATTGGGCTTACGCCGATATTTTTCTCCGCAAGATTCCATGAACATCTCCTTGGAATTTTTGGTTACGAAGAGGATTGGAACCTAAAGGAAAGGGCGGGTAAATCATGGTTCACTTTTCCTTTCCTTATCGCCTTTACGGCGATTCAAGTTTTGCTTCCATTGAGGTATTTGTACTATGGTGGAAACGTACTCTGGCATGAACAAGGTTACCGGTTTTCCTGGCGGGTAATGTTGTTAGAAAAAAGCGGGACAGCTACGTTTAGGGTAAAGGACCCTGAAACGGGTGATGAAGCGCCTATCAGGAATTCAAACCATTTAACCGCTTTCCAAGAAAAACAAATGGCGATTCAACCCGATTTTATTTTACAATACGCCCATCATTTACACGATTATTACGAGGAAGTGCACGGGATTGTAGACCCAGAAATCAGGGCGGATGTTTTCGTCGCCTTAAATCGACGACCTTCCCGAAGATTTATCGACCCTAATGTTGATTTGAGCCAAATAAACGATTCCTTTGCACCAAAGGAATGGGTATTACCCTTCAAGGAAATGAAAAATGGAAATTAGATATTTCATCAACATATTACTGCTGTTGCCACTTGGGCTTGTCTCCCAAAATCCGCTTACGATTTCCTTGGAGGATCAAGAATCCGGGAAGTCATTGGATGGTGTTTCCGTTGAATTATACGAAACGGGAGAGCGCAGGATGAGTAACGCGTCCGGGGAAGTCGTTTTTCAAGATCTTTCCTTGGGTGAATATACCTTCGGGTTTGAAAAAGCGGGGTATTTCGAGGAAATCATACCCTTGTCCTACAAGGGAGAGGATGAAGTCTTCACCATTACCCTCAGACCCCTTTCCATTCAACTAACCGAAGCCAAGGTGACTGATGTTAGAGAAGGAAGAGGAGTTACCCGTTTAAGAAGCGTGGAGGACTTTGGGATATACGGAGGGAAGAAGTCGGAAGTCATCCGTTTGCAAAACATAACCGCCAATGTCGCTACCAATAATCCTAGGGAAATTTTCAAGGGAATTTCCGGCTTGAATATCCATGAAAACGACGGGGCAGGCTTGCAATTGTCCATAGGGGCAAGAGGTCTTGATCCCAATAGAACGGCTAATTTCAATACCCGCCAAAACGGATACGATATCAGTGCCGATGCTTTGGGTTATCCTGAATCTTACTATACGCCACCCGTAGAGGCACTATCGAGAATCGAGGTCGTTCGCGGTGCTGCTTCATTGCAGTACGGAACCCAATTCGGGGGATTATTGAATTTTAAATTCAAAAAAGGAAGGAGAGGGAAACCATTCCGTTTTTCCACCTCGAATACCTACGGTTCCTTCGGTTTATTCAATTCCTTTAACGCCATTGATGGCGAATTAAAAGATCTTCGTTACTACGGCTTTTTTCAATATAAAAGAGGGGATGGACAACGACCGAATTCCGGTTTTGAGCAAAAGACGGGCTTCCTAAATTTAACCTGGAAACCTTCGGAAAAATTTGAAATCGGGGTGGAGTATACCCACATGGATTACTTGGCACAGCAACCCGGAGGATTGACGGATTTTGAGTTCGAGCAAGACCCCTTGCAATCCAAAAGGGAAAGGAATTGGTTTCAAGTGGATTGGGACTTGGTAGCACTAAATGCTTCCTACGCTTTTAACGGGAATACAAGCATCAATACCCGAAACTTCCTCCTTGTAGCCGGACGCGATGCCCTAGGGGAATTAGGACCCATAAACCGTCCTGATCCGCTCCGTGAACGGGATTTGGTCCAAGGAAGATTCCGCAATTTCGGTAATGAAACAAGACTTTTACACAGGTATAGAATCAAGGGCAAATTGGCAACACTTTTGGTAGGTAGTCGTATATACAAAGGCTTCACTACCAGTAAACAAGGCGATGCTTCTGATGGCTCAGACGCTGATTTTACCTTCTTGAACCCTGAAGAGCCTGATAAGTCCAGCTATGAGTTTCCTTCCTCGAATATGGCTTTCTTTGCGGAGAATTTGATATTTATTAATGATAAGTTCAGCATTACGCCCGGTATCCGTTATGACTGGATAAAAACCGCTTCCGAAGGCTACTTCAAGGAGCGCGTTATATCCGGGGGACAAGTCATTTTTGAAGAAACCATTCCTGACGAAAGGTCCAATAAAAGAGGCGTGTTTCTTTTCGGCTTGGGTTTGTCGCACAGGATTAAGGACAATATTGAAGTCTATGCCAATTTCTCAAGAAATTATCGCTCCATCAACTTTACGGACTTAGCCGTTCAGAACCCCAATATCCTAGTAGATTCATTGCTACAAGACGAGCGCGGATTTAACGCTGATTTGGGTTTCAGGGGAACCGCAAAAGAGGAATTAATTCGATTTGATGGGACCGTTTTCATGCTTCGTTATGATAATCGAATAGGAATTACGGACCTGTTGGTGAATGATCCAATCCTAGGGGAACGACTTACGGATTTTAGAACCAACATCGGGGATGCAAGGATAATAGGTTTGGAATCCTATGTTGAGGCGGATATATGGAAATTATGGAAGGGGACTTCCGTGCCTTTATCTTTGAATGTTTTTACCAATTTCAGTTATATCCGAGGAATTTACCTGACCGGTGAATCCGCTATTGTCGGCAATGAGGTAGAATTGGTGCCGCCCATTTCCTTGAAAACGGGTTTTGATGCTTCTTGGAAGGATTTGAAAGGGTCATTCCAGTACACCTACGTTCGTCGCCATTTCAGCGATGCCACCAACTCGGAATTCGTGGCGAATGCCACGAGGGGAATTATTCCTTCTTATTCGGTTCTTGATATTTCCGCTTCCTACAAATGGAAATGGTTTACGCTTTCAAGCGGCATCAATAATATCGCTAATCGAATGTATTTCACTCG
>JAHDDF010000587.1 GCA_020629475.1 Saprospiraceae bacterium | reverse complement strand
ATAGGATTATCCCGATTCAATTGAAAAGGAATATTTCAAACGGGTTCAAGAAAGATACATCTGCCCGCGACCTCATTATCATGAATTACGGTTAGACTTGAAAATCATTCATCAGCTTCAGATTTTTCCGAAACACCCTCACCCTAAAAAGGGGTGTTTCGGGAAAATATCTAACCGACACGTATCACCCGATCATGAAACCAACGGAAAAGACGACAAAAGTATACGACGATAAGAGATGTGATTTTTCGGGTGATATTTCCGGGTTGAAAATAATTCTCAAGGAGGAATTCGGGCTCATGCCCGATAATCCGCAATTAGAAAACATATACACCTCCCTCACCGGATTCATAGATAGCTTGGTGGACACCGATTCATAATCGAGTATAATCGGTTATGCCGGACATTAACCATAAATCATATAATTCGAATCCGAAAGAGGGGCAGTGGCTTGATGACCGGCGTTTTCGAGTTATATGGCTGCCCCTCTTTCGGGTTTTGGAAATCTTTTATGCAACAGTGTGTAATCAACCCCCGGGTTTCCTCCAAGGAACAGGAAATCACCGGGTATTCCCTAGAGGCACAAGAAAAATTATTGACCGATTATTGCGAAAGGATCGGATTGGAAATAAACAAGGTCTTCCCCGTTTCGGAATCCGCTTCGGGAAGAAAACTAAGAAAGGAGTTCACCGGGATGATGAAATACATGAAGGAGAACGATATCAAAATCCTCGTCATGGAAAAGGTAGACCGTCTCACCCGAAACATGAAGGATGCCGTTACCATCAATGATTGGTTAGAGGCCGATGAATCCAGAAGGGTCCATTTCGTGAAGGATAGCCTCGAACTACATAAAAACTCACCCTCACAAGACAGGCTTAATTGGAATATCAAAGTGGTGCTTGCCCAAAACTACACGGACAACCTTTCCGAGGAGGTAAAAAAAGGGCAAAAGGAAAAAATCGCGCAAGGATGGCTACCGACCAAGCCGCCTTTGGGATATAGGACCATCGGCGAAAAAGGACGTAAGATCCATGTGGTGGACGAGGAAAAGGCTCCCTTGATCAAAAGGATGTTCGAGCTGTACGCCACGGGTAATTACAGCGTTTTGGCACTGGAAAAGAGGATGTATGAGTTGGGACTAAGAAATACAAGGGGAAATAAGCTGAGCAAGAGTCGATTGGACAAACTACTTCTTGATCCTTTTTACATAGGTAGATTCCTCTGGAACGGGAAGGAGTACCCTGGCGCGCACGAGCCGATTATAAGCATGGAATTATTCGACAGGGTTAAAAGGAAGAAGGTGCGGAACCTAAAAAAATCCTACCGTAAACACGAGATGCTTTTCAGGGGGCTTATCGAATGCCGTGACTGCGGGGGTGTCATAGGATGGGAAACCCAAAAAGGCAACGTTTACGGCAGATGCGGCTCTTATCGAAAATGCGTCAAAAGACCCTATTACAGGGAATGTGATTTCGAAAACGAGATCGAATCAGTAATTAACGGGTTCAGGCTGGATAACCCGAAACTGATGGATTGGATTAGGGGCTACATCAGGAAGGATCACGAGGAAAAAAGTAGGATGAACCGGATGGCAATCGCGGAGTTCGAATCGGAGGAAAGAAGGTTGGATAATCGCTTGAACAGTATTTATATGGATAAACTGGACGGTCTCATAGATACCCCGACCTACCTCGAACTAAAGGAACGATTCAAGCAAGAAAAGGAAGCCGTTCGCAAGAATAGGATGAAATACGACGAGGTCGGGGATGATTGCCGGGATCTAGGTATTCTCCTATACGACCTTAGCCAAAACGCGGGCAAGCTCTATAGTAAGGCATCCGTTGAACGAAAAAGGAAGATTATCGGGATCGTGTTCAAGGAATTAAGGATTTCCGACGGGAACCTCATTCTTGAACTCAACCCTTATTTCAAGATATTATTCGACGCGATACGCGGCACCAATGAACTGGGTTCGAAAATACAGGAATCGGGAGGAAACGAAAATCCAATTTTCGAACCCGCCCGAAACGTTGAAAACAAAGGACAAAACACCCCTTTCGAGGTGCTTTATCCTACCTTG
>JAHDDF010000086.1:9447-13226 GCA_020629475.1 Saprospiraceae bacterium | reverse complement strand
GCGGCGGCAAATGCCATGATAGAACATAGAGCCATGGCAAAACCGGTTTTCCGGATAAGGCTTGACAGCTTTTCTTGAAAGTTCGGAACGTCTCCTTCGTATGTATCGTCATCAAGAATCATAAAACAAAGAAGATAAAGAATCCGAAGAAAAACGCCATAGAGGAAAACAGGACCGCCAAACAAATCCATGTCAGGAGCTTGAATCTAGCGGATAACTTCCATCTACCTAAGGTGTTTTCATTGGTCCCGAGAATCAACAAAGAGGAGATTACCTCAAAAATGCCGAATAAGGTTCCACTCGTGGTAAAGAAAAGGCCCACTAAGTTAGAGACGAACTCTTCGCTTCTTCTTTGGAAAGTAAGGCCCCGGAAATGGTCTTGAATCATATTGATCATCCATAAGTACAGGAAGAAGGAAAAGGAAGCTAAAGCTACTAATCCAATTACCAGCCTGAGGATGCCGTCTAACTTTTTTAACCGAATAGAATCCGCCTTAGTCCTTTCCATTTTGTGAGGTTAAATAAAAAAGAGTCGGTTCCCGTTTCGGGAACCGACTCTAAAATAGGGCTTTGAACAAGCTCTACAAACTTATTGCTTCACGACTTTTTCCAAAATGGAATTACTGCCGTCGAATAATCTAATCTGGTACGTACCGGATGCAAAGTTAGTCATGTCCAAACCTACGCTATTCGTTCCTGAACCGGCGGGGAAGGTATTCCTGAATACCAATTGACCCGCCATATTGAACACGGTCATATGAATGTCCTTGCTCGTGTCGGAGGTGAATTGGATGGTTACTCCTTCCTTGGTCGGATTCGGGAATACGGAAACGAAATTGAATCCGTTGTTTTCGCGCTTGATGGAAATTACGTTGGAATACTCATAAGCACCATCAAAATCCAGGGACTTAACGCGGTAGTAGCCCAAATCCAAAGGCTGCTCGTCCAGCAATTCGTAGGACTGAACCTCGATGCTAAATCCTGCCGCATCCAATCTTCCGATTTCTTGGAAATCATCCGTACCGTTGGGTGAACGCTCGATGATGTGGAATTCAGTGTTTTCCTCTGATGCCGTTCTCCATTTCAGGACATTGTAGCGATCTTCGGCATAACCAATGAAGTCAAGCAGTTCAACCGGTACAGGGCAAGGGATTGCCGCCACCGTTTGAGCCGCCGTTCCTGTGCAACCAATTCCATCGGTTACGGTTACGGTGTAAGTACCACCCGCATTAATGGAAGTAGATTGAGTCATGTCCGTTGTACTCCAGGAGTATACCGGATATCCTTGATCAACGGTTAAGGATATTGGTATACTGCCGTCATCACAAACCTCGACCGGTCCGGAGATTGTTGGTGTCGGTGATACCGTCGGTACAATGAAAGGTGAAACGGTAACGGAATTGGTACACGTTCCATCATCAACATAAGCATACAGATTTGAAATTGAATTCAAATCAACTGCGTTGTCAGGTGAAATAACGGTTCCTCCCGCATCCGGATCACCATCATACCAAGTAACGGTTCCTCCCGCGTTGACGGTGGTGTTATGTTGCGTTAAATCATACGCTGCCGCCAAGCACTCAAGCTCCGCGATATTCGGGGAGGTTGCGGTGGGAGGCTCACTAATGGTTACCGTTACGTTTGCTGCCGTAGTGTTTCCGCATTGTGCGCTTTCCACTCTCAAGTAGAAAGTCGTTGTTGTAGTAATTTGACCTAATGTTGAAATCGGCGCCGTACTAGAATTCGCCACGAAGGTTCCACCCGCATCCGGGTCACCGGCATATAATGTCCATTCCCCGTCAGAACCAAGGGCGCCACCCGCAGGACTAATCGATACCGTGGTAGGTCCACAAGAACTCAGTGGGGAAGCCGTAATAAAGAACGGTGCTACAGGTTCGGCATATTGATTAATGGTTACGTTTTGCGCAATTGTGGTGTTACAATCGCCTTCACCTTGTACGTAATAAGTGGTTGTACTTGAAATGCCGGTAACGTTAAAGATTCCCGTCATGTTATTATCAATAGGAGTCGGAGTACCTACTGTTGGATCAGTATCGTATAAATACCATTGTGCACCTGTTCCAAGACTTCCTCCTCCTAGTGTTAAAACGGCATCGCCTGTGCCGCAAATATCAACAACATCGGGCGTTAAGGATGTAGGATCGGTAGACGGGGAATCAATGGTTATCGGAACACTAGCTGCCGCCGATGTTCTACAACCTCCCTCGGCTTGAACATAGAAGGTATTTGTTTCCGTAACCGCAATTCCTGCGAAATCAATGGTCGGGTTGGTTCCCGTTCTTATGATGACCCCTCCTGCATTCGGATCTCCTTGGTAAAGTACCCAATTGGCGTTATCGCCCAAGGCACCGCCGGTTACATCAAAGTCCACCTCGACAGGTCCGCAGTTTTGAGTGACGGACGCCGTTAGTGCGGTAGGATCAAGGGAACCATTTTGAAGATCCACCTCAGCGATATCGGAGGTGGAAGTACAACCGCCTCTACTAACGATTCTTCTGAAATAGTAAGTTCCGGCAGCAAGTCCTTCATCCGCGACATTGATATTCGCATCCGTAGCGGAAGCTCCTGTCGCCGGGAAATAGTCAACAAGATTTGTTGAATATTCCCACTGGTAAGTAATCGCGCCTGTTCCGCCACCTGTTATAGCCATTTCCTCATTTATCATGATAGGATCATCATCCGTACAGGCGGTAATAGGACCATTTTCAATATTGTTATCCGCGATATCAGGATTGACCGTGAAACGTTCAAAAACGTAAACGGACCACCCGCAACATTCTTCCCTTACTTGGTAACGAACTAGGTAATCACCCGGAGTGGTAAATGCGGTGGTTGTTGGTTCCTCCAAGGAGGATGACCAAACAGGGGCACCGGTAGCCATTGCCGTATTGTAAATTTCCCATTCGTATTCCACCTCCGTACCCCAAGCACTTGCGGTAAGATCCATTGTCTGGTTAACGCATATTTCAGGTGAACTTAGCGTGATTACCGGAAGATCTCTCGGATCAGGTTCAATTTGAAGGTAAGAATCAAAACGGATGACGCCATCTACTACATCCGCGTCTTGGTTTTCGACCGTTGTAAATATTTCAACAGGAGTGCTGGAAGCGGAATAAGAAGAATTGGTTTCATCCATATCATTTACGTAATCAAAGCCGGAACCGAAGGACGCCGGATCCCATGCCGCGGCATTACTTGTAAGGCTGATTACGGAGTTACGGCAAATTTTGGTGTTGCTATATTGAATACCGACAAGAGGTGAGGTCGGTACTGCGGAAGTAGTATTAAATGCTACACCATTGTTTACGATATCCCAATTTCTACCTGCGGCACCCGGTTGACCGTTTCCGCCGTTTCCACCATCACCACCGCGGCCTCCTTGACCACCGGCACCAACTTCACAGTTTCCGCAAGCCCTTCCACCTGTAAGGGAGCAACATCCGGTTAGGTTGGTATTGTTTCCACCACCACCGGAACCGGAGGCACCGCCGTTTCCGCCGTCTCCACCGAGTCCTCTAGTACCACCGGTTGCGACGGTAGGATTAGCTTCAAAGCTTCCGGACAATAGGTTTCCTGTGGAATTGAACGCGTAGTACCCAAAGGAGCCACCACCACCGTACCCACCGGTACCGCGGGCACCTCCTTGACCACCGGAGCCACCGCCTCCACCGCCGGAGCCGGGACCATTATCGGTAAAGGTTCCGCTTTGACGACCACCGCCGCCACCGCCTTCGCCGCCACCACCACCGGCACCATCG
>JAHDDF010000086.1:0-9347 GCA_020629475.1 Saprospiraceae bacterium | reverse complement strand
GCACCATTGGTACCGTTTTGTCCATTTGAACCTCTACCGGCATCAAACGTCGAGCGGATGATTTCAAAGCCGGTGGAGTTGTCAATATGGATACCGTAGTTTGATTTTCCACGGCCACCAACTGTCCCTGAAGCATTTGTTGTAGTGACGTTTAGGTCTATAAGTTTCCAATTGTTGGAACTTGAGGATCTAAAACCAATTATATGCCCGACGGTTACGCCGCTGACACTTCTCGTTTCCTCGCCGCTACAAGTAACGTTTGTTGCGGAATTTGAAGATTTTTCCCATAATCCACCAATAACATCATAGCCTCCTTCAACAATAACGCCTGAAGGAATTTCTACAATTGAGTTTTCAGTATAGGAGCCATTCGCAATTTTAAAGTGATCCTCTGCCGCATTTGCCAAAGCATAGGCAATGGTTCGGTAAGGGTTTGTAGGGCCGCCGGAAGTAAGTGCATCCGTTCCCGTAGTAGAAACGTAAGCAAATCCACATGGAGGAGAACCGATATTTACGATACAGGATGGAGCGGTGGCATCTGCCGCACCGCAATTATCCTGGTAGGTAAGTGAAATGACATAAGCACCCGGCTCGGTTGGTGCCGTCCAGGTAACGTTTGTTCCGGTTGGGGCTGATAACGAACCACCGGTCGCATTCCAGTTATAGGAAGTAATGCCTGCTGCCGCATCAACTGCAGGGGGTAACAATGCAGAGAAGTTATGGACTGAACCCGGAAGTACGGTAGAGCCACAAATGCCGGTTTGGATGTCCGGAGCATTGTCCCCCACAGGAAAAGGGAAATCCGCTGCCGCATTTGAGCTACCGTCCATGGGGTTATAAGTCACTCTTGAGCAGTTGGATGTGGTAGTGTTTGTACCAAACGTAGCCGTACAGTTAGAAGTAATTAAAACTCGATATAAACGAGTACCCGCTACTTGAGGAGGTGTGTAGGTTGCTGAGGTAGCACCCGGAATATTCGTCCATCCTGCCGCTCCTGAACAATCCGTATTTTCGGAAACTTGCCATTGGTAAAAACGTCCAAGTGTGTGTCCAAAACCATCATCATTGACGGTTACAGCCAAACTTGCGGTTTGCCCAAGACATAATTCTTGGATAGCTGCTGGTTGCGTAATAATGGTTGGAGCTTCATTGAAACTCCAATAAAAACTCCATTCTATTTGCCAGTCAAAGATTTCTCCACCGGATTGGCAACTCAAGCGCGAACCCGTAAAGAATGACCATTGGCAAGGGTTGTAATTACCGAAAATCTCGGTGTTAACGGTGCCGAAACCGCCGCAATCACCATCGTCGTCACCGCAAGCGCCCAGGAAACTTCCTTGGTCGGATTCCTCACCATCCAACTGGACGGTGACTAGGTCACCTACTTGGCCGACGGTATTGTTTACCCAGGAGAAATTGGTTATACCTGACCAGCCGCAGAACCAATCATCCCGGTCAACGGACCAATTAGACCATGCGCCACCGTCCACTTGGACTCTGGCGTCCCATCTTGGGTCAACTCCACCTGAACAATCTCCACAATCAGGACCGCCTACGTAAAGGTCGTCCCCGTCAATTTGGTAGAGAATACTTGTTTGGGCATTTACTGTAGTAGAAAACCACAGTAGGATTCCCAAACTAAAAATACAGGGTAGTATTCGCTTCATAATTTAGATTTTTCTGAAAGTTTGGTTTAATCAAAAGTGTTTTTATCCTCGTATAAAGTTAAAATCATCAGGACAGGCTGCTCTCAGTTCTAGACCAAATAAGCATTCCGTATCACTGATTCCATCAACTAAAATATAATAAGTAACGCCTCCGGTAAGTCCCGTGAATGTATGGGTAGCGGGAGTGGTTCCTGTGTATGTCAATGATGAGCCCGTACAATCCACCAAAGTTTGTGAACCACAACTTCCTGAGTAAAGAATCAATTCAATTCCATTTGAAGAATCATCCGTTTCACAATTAGGAATAGTGTATTGTACTTCTGCGGTAGGTCCCGTTGCTATGAAAGTATACCAAGAGACCCCGTTTTCATAAATTACGCCACTTGGGCAGCCTGTTCCGGGGAATTCAAAGGCGGGCTCACCTGTTCCTCCTGAATCATCGCAGGAAGTTGAACCCAAGAAAACGCTTCCTTCCGTAAAAGTGGTAGCCATTCCGCAATCATCCGCAGGGGCACTTCCTGCGGAGCAAGGTGATTCTTGAATGCAGAAACTCATCAATCCTGCGGCAGGAGGGGAGAGTGCCCCATCATTGAAAATTTGAATATAATAAGTGTTTCCTCCCGTTAATCCGGTGAAGTGATTGAATTGGGTAAGTGCATTAAATCCTCCCGCTCCTCCTATTATGCAATCTATTTCCGTTAGGGAACCGCAGCTCCCTGAATAAATTGCCATGTATGGGTATTGGGTAGCAAGGACGCTTCTTTCCAGAATGATCTGAATACTACCCGAGGTAGGTGCAACCACTTCCAACCAATAGTCATCAAAGGTACCGAAGCCGTTACAACTTGCACTTTCAGTACCGCTTGTAATTGAATTCAAATCAAGGTTGGTTATGCTAAGGTTGGATGGGTCAAAACAGAATGTGGAAGGGGAAACGGTAGTAAGGACCGCATTAGCACAATTTTCTCCCTGGCTAAAAGCAGGAGAGGTAATAGTTATCCATAGTACGAAAATGGTCGATATGGTTTTGAGTGCGTTTCCCATTTGTTTGTGTATATGTAGGGGTTACCACAAATTAGGAAAAATATGTTAATTCAGTGATTTCGGACTTTTATTTAACGTGCGATGAAGTCAGCTTTTTAAACTGAAAAAGTCGCCCCCGAACCGGAGACGACTTTAACATGCTTAAAAAAAGTCGGTAAACTGTATATAAGTCTTTTTAGCCTTGGCACATGATACAATCGGGATCATCCTTATCACATGCCTCGACTTTATCAATGGCTTTCATTTGAGCGATTCCGTTATTGGAATCACCATTAAATGCCTTTTGATTTTCAACGTTTACGTTTAAACCATTTGCAACGGTCTCTTCTTCACCAAATTTTCTCTGGTGCTTGGAACTAAGGGTAAACTTGATGGGATCTACCGCCGCCTTGGACCTCAGGTAATACATTCCTGTTTTCAAGCCTTTTTTCCAAGCGTAGAAGTGCATGGATGAAAGCTTAGCGAAATTCGGATTTTCCATGAACAGGTTCATACTCTGTGATTGACAGATATATGCACCACGGTCAGCAGCCATATCGATAATAGCCTTCATGGAAATTTCCCATGTAGTCTTGTACAATTCCTTTAGTTCAAAAGGTAGTCCTTCAATGTGTTGAACGGAGCCGTTGGATGCCATAAGCGCTTCCCTCATTTCCTCGTTCCACAAACCGTAGCGGATCAAATCCTTGAGAAGGTGCTTGTTCACGACGATGTATTCACCGGATAGCGTTCTCCGTGTGTAAATGTTTGAGGTATAAGGCTCAAAACATTCATTGTTCCCAAGGATTTGGGAAGTGGAAGCCGTTGGCATTGGAGCAAGAAGAAGGCTATTTCTTACACCGTGCTTTTTGATGTCTTTTTTAAGACCTTCCCAATCCCAACGGGAGGAAGGTGTAACGCCCCACATATCAAACTGGAATTCACCCTTGCTAATCGGTGAACCCTCATAGCTTTGATAGGCACCATTTACCTTTGCTTGCGCGCAAGATTCCGTTAATGCGGCAAAGTACATGGTCTCAAAGATGTCCTTGTTTAATTTTCTTGCCGCAGGGCTATCAAAAGCGTAGCGCATTAAGAGGAATGCATCCGCTAACCCTTGGACACCAAGACCGATAGGACGGTGTCGCATGTTTGAGTTTTTCGCCTCCGGGATAGGGTAGTAATTGATGTCGATAACCTTATTAAGATTTCGGGTTACTACCCTGGTAATTTCGTAAAGTTTTTCGAAATCGAATTCCTTGTTTTCCGTAACGAACTTAGAAAGGGCAACGGAAGCCAAATTACATACCGCTACCTCGTCCTCGGACGTGTATTCAATGATTTCGGTACATAGGTTGGAGCTACGGATGGTACCAAGATTCTTTTGGTTGGATTTCTTATTGCAAGCATCCTTGTACAGCATGTAAGGTGTTCCGGTTTCGATTTGGGATTCCAATATCTTAAACCAAACTTCCTGTGCCTTCAGTGTTTGTCTGGCTTTTCCTTCAGACTCATACTTGTGATAAAGTGCCTCGAATTCACCCCCGTACGAATCATAAAGATCCGGGCATTCATTCGGGCAGAACAGGGACCAATTCCCTCCGTCCTTTACGCGTTGCATGAATAAATCCGGGATCCACATGGCATAGAATAAATCACGCGCGCGCATTTCTTCCTTACCGTGGTTTTTCTTTAAATCAAGGAACTCTAGGATATCGGCATGCCAGGGTTCAAGATAAACGGCAAAAGCGCCTTTTCTTTTTCCTCCTCCCTGATCCACGTAGCGGGCAGTGTCATTGTAGACACGAAGCATCGGGATGATACCGTTGGAAGTACCTCCTGTACCACGGATATAACTTCCTTTGGCTCTCACATTATGAAGGCTCAAACCGATTCCTCCGGCGGATTGGGAAATCTTTGCGCAGCGGGAAAGCGTTTCAAAAATCCCTGAAATGCTATCATCCGTCATGGACAATAGGAAACAAGAGGAAAGCTGAGGCTTCGGAGTGGCGGCATTAAATAGGGTAGGCGTAGCATGGATAAACCACTTTTCGGACATCAAGGTGTATGTCTCCAAGGCGGATTCGATGTCATCACCGTGAATACCTAGGGACGCACGCATTAACAAGTGCTGCGGACGCTCTACTACCTTGCCGTCCATCCTTAATAAATAGGAACGTTCAAGAGTTTTGAAACCAAAGAAGTCAAAAGAGTAATCCCTATCGTAAATTAGGGCTGAATCCAATTGATCCTTGTGCTTTTCAATAACCGCCATGGCTTCATCACTTATCAAGCCCGCCACATCACCGGTTTTGGGGTCAATATATTGATGAAGTGCCTTCATGGTCTTGTAGAAGGACTTGTCCGTATTCTTATGGAGATTGGAAACGGCGATTCTGGAAGCCAGCATGGCATAATCCGGGTGGATGGTTGCCATGGTTGCCGCGGTTTCTGCCGCAAGATTATCTAATTCAGTGGTAGTAACACCGTCGTATAAACCAAGGATTACCTTTTTGGCAATTTCAATATGGCTTACATAGCGGGTATCCAAGCCGTAGCATAGCTTTTTGATACGCGCTGTAATTTTATCAAAAGAAACACTTTCATGTTTACCTGACCTCTTAACTACTTGCATGTCTAACAATGGAAATTAAGGCACCGATGCTTTTACCGGTGCGGGGTTCTCGAATATATTTTATGTCTTGATCTAAAAGTCTTCGTCCAAGGAGAATACCTGCTTGTCCCTATCGGACATAACACCGGATTTTTGATAATCTCCCACTCTTTTCTCGAAGAAGTTTGTTTTTCCTTGAAGGCTGATCAAGTCCATCCAAGGGAAGGGGTTAGCCGTATTGTACACTTTTTCGTTACCCAGGGAAACCAAAAGTCTATCAGCAACGAATTCAATGTATTGGGTCATTAATTCCGCGTTCATACCGATTAGGGAAACCGGTAAGGCATCACTAACGAATTCCTTCTCGAACTCGACTGCCTCAGTGATAATATCCCGGACGATTTGCTTGTCAAGCGGATTTTGGAGCATGGAATAAAGTAGGCAAGCGAAATCACAATGCATGCCCTCGTCCCTTGAGATTAGCTCATTGGAAAAAGTTAATCCGGGCATTAAGCCACGCTTCTTTAACCAGAAAATGGAACAGAAACTTCCGGAGAAGAAAATTCCCTCAACCGCCGCGAACGCAATCAAACGGTAGGCAAAGTTGGGGGCGCCTTCAATCCATTTCATCGCCCATTCCGCCTTTTTCTTAACGCAGTCTAGCGTTTCAATGGCGTTCAATAATCTATCCTTTTCTTTTTGATCCTTGATGTAGGTATCGATAAGGAGAGAGTAGGTTTCCGAATGGATATCCTCGATTTGGATTTGGGCGGAATAGAAGGAACGTGCTTCCGGAACTTGAACCTCCTCGTACATATTGATACAAAGATTCTCGTTTACGATACCGTCACTAGCGGCGAAAAACGCAAGAACGTGCTTGATGAAATGACGCTCATCATCGTTCAATTTATTTTGCCAATCCGCGATATCTTGTTCAAGATCTATTTCGTCAGCGGTCCAGAAACAAGCCAATGCCTTTTTTCTCATCTCCCAAATCTCCGGGTACTCGATAGGAAAAAGAACGAAGCGATTCGGATTTTCTATGAGCAATGGTTCATTTTGCATAGTGGTGTTTTACTTTTTATCTGTCAATCTTTAATGTCATCCCTAAGGAAGTTTTGAAAAGGGAAATTCTCTTTTCAGGCTTCCTGTTCCTTGTCTGTTTCAGTTACGGTTTGAGCGAAGGAGACACCTGAATACAAAGTGTATTCATTATCAAAACCTTAATAAAAATGTTGCTGCTGTTTTCTCGATACCGCGTGGTTGCGGTGTGGTTTTCTCCTGTGTTGCTGCTCACCAAAATTAATCAATGAACAGCTCCGGACAAGTCGAAGTTTTCCACAAAATGTGGATAAAAATTGCAAACATCTGTTTGTCAAATAATTAACAAAAGCCCTGTTTTTATCCACATTGTTAATAAACCCGGATCAAATTTTGATCCGGGTTTACGCAAAATAATGTCAGTCCTGAATTTGCTGTCCTAAAACATCCTTTTTCTCCGAAAAAACCATACTAGGAGAATGGTAAGAATCACACTGATGATAATAATGTAATAAAAGGCGTATTCGCTTTCCTCCAAACCACTTGGTGTATTCATCCCGAAAAAACTAGCCACAAGGGTAGGAACCATAAGGATGATGGTAATAAGGGTAAGTCGCTGGATGAAAACGTTCAAGTTGTTTGAAATGATGGATGCGGAGGATTCCATCGTACTCTGGAGGATTTTTGTATATGTATTCGCCATCTCCAATGCTTGGGAGTTGTCGATAATAATATCCTCGAAGAGATCGGTCTTGTCCTCGTCGTCCCTTATCCTAAGTATATCCGACCGCTTCATTTTCATCTTTAAAAGTTCATTTGAACTGAGAGCGGTTACGAAATAGACCAGACTTTTTTCTATACTTAGCAGTTGTTTAAGCTCCTTGCTTCTAGAGGAATCATATAATTCCTTCTCAATCATGTTTCGTTTAAGGTTCAACTTTTTCAAGCAAGTCAGAAACCGTAAAACATTTTGCTCCATCAGCTGAAGGATAAATAGTTTAACGTTGGAGGGATTGAAATTCTTGACTTTCCCGTCAAGGAAAAGCTGGAGTACGGGGTTTTTGAAGGAGGTAATGGTAATGATGTTGTTGGGGGTGATAATTAAACCTACGGGAACCGTAATGTAATCCGCTTCGACTTCCTCTTCATCCCTATTCAGGAAAGGGGTGTTGATTACGATGAGTAAAATATCATCCTCACGTTCATACCTTGAACGCTCATCAATATCCAATGAATCGGTAAGGAAGTCCAAGGGGATATCCAACTTGAAAGCGAGCTCCTCAAGTTCCTCTTGAGTGAAGGGCGCTGATATATTGACCCAACAATCCGGTTCCAAGCGTTCGAGCTCGTTTAAGGAACCTCCATCCTTTTTGTAGAAGCGGATCATTCGGCAATGGGTTTAAAAATTGGCTTTTCAGGAGCAAAAGTAAGCAAATAGGGTGGTTAGGTCAATGAAAGAAAGTTTTGGTTGATTTCTTTTAAAATATTAATGGAATCTTCAATCATTTCGTCATTGATTCCCAAGTATGTACAAAACCTGATGGTTCTTGGTCCAAATGGGGATGCAATCAATCCCATTTTATTAGCGGTGTCCAAGAACCTTGCCGCATCATAAGGCTCCTTGACGTCAAAAATAACGATGTTCGTGTCCACGTCATGAACACCTTCTACGAAATCCAATTCTTGAAGAGCTTTACCAAGGTTCTTGGCGCGGGCATGATCCTCTTTTAACCTATCGATATGATTTTCCAAAGCATAAATGCAAGCAGCGGCTAAATATCCGGCTTGGCGCATTCCGCCTCCCATCGCTTTTCTTAATCGGCGTGCTTTTTTGATGAAATCCTTACTGCCCAACAAGACGGAACCAACAGGAGCCCCCAAACCTTTGCTAAGGCAAACGGAGATACTATCGAATTCCTTTCCTACATCTTGAGGGCTTTCACCGGTTTCAACAAGTGCGTTAAAGATTCTTGCTCCGTCCAAATGAAAACCTAATCCTTTTTCCTTGCATAATTTCCCGATGGGGCGGATTTCTTCAAGGGTATAATATGCGCCTCCTCCTTTATTTGTGGTATTTTCCAAGGAAACCAAGCTGGATTCAGCCAGCCAATCATAGTCAGGATTTATGGCTGCGGCTACTTGATCTACGGTGATTTTCCCTTTCGCGCCTTGCAACAATTTAACTCCGATGCCGGAATTATAAGCGAAGCCTCCCGTCTCGTATTGGTAGATGTGTGAATATTCATGGCAAATTACCTCTTGTAACCTTCCCGTGTGGACGGCAAGGGCAATTTGGTTGGTCATTGTCCCGGAAGGGCAAAACAAACCCGCTTCCATCCCGAACATCTCCGCTGAAAAGTCTTGTAGACGATTGATGGTCGGGTCTTGGGAAAAGACATCATCCCCGACCTTCGCATTAAACATCGCCTCTAGCATCCCTTTTGTGGGAAGGGTGGCGGTATCACTGATGAGGTTAATTCCGGACATAAAAAAATGATTTGCCGCAAATGTAATCCGGCAAATCATTTTTATGGAATCCTAGGGGAATTCTAATTAAAATTCACTTCCTAAAGAAGTGAAGATATCCAGGTTCATTCCCGGGTTTTGGTTGTTGAAATCCTCTACGAAAAATTGTATGTCCTCTTCCGTGGTTTGGTGGGTAAAGGCGAATCCTAAACCGTAATTGAAGGTTGAAGGAGCGAGGATATTGACGGTGTTATCATCATTGACTTCAAAATACCCGTAATCACCGAAGGCAAGCGCGGCAGGAACGGCATTTAAGGAGGAAAACTTATCCATTAAATCCCCTGCGCTATCCGCCTGTTGCTGATTATTATATTCCACTCTTCCCCAAAAGAAATTATCCGGGATCCGGAATAATTCTTCTGATTTTACGGTTAGCCCTTCCGTTTCCTCAAAATCCAGTTTGAAGAAGTTTTGGGAAACAACGAGTTGTCCACTGTTGAAAATCACGTCTTGGAGAGTTAATTCCATGCCGTAGG
>JAHDDF010000586.1 GCA_020629475.1 Saprospiraceae bacterium | reverse complement strand
GTTGGCGCCGCAGGCGGCGTATAGTTGGAAACCGGCTTTTCGATATTGTCGATGTACAAGATGTTATCAGCCGTTCTGGGGCCGAAATCCAAATCCGGTACGATTACCAACCGGCTGTACGGGTTCCCGTCACCAATGTATGCACTAAAATCATACGTTAATTCCTCCCATTGGTTGGTTACCGTATTGGGTTGGGTAATGGTTGCGAATGCACCATTTGGAATCTCGAATTTTACTTCAATATCGGTAATATTCGCTTTCCATACTTGGATTTTTACGATGGCATTGGTCGCGTCAAAGGTAAAGGGACCAATATCATCGGTAAAGGTCAAACACCAAGGGTTACCGCCAACGGTGGCCGTAAATTCCATAACATCGGAGGAACCGTTTACGGCGTCAGGTGCGGGGTTTGCGATGAAGGCAACAGGAGGGTTGGCTCCGTTTTCCGCCATTACCCAGTTCCAAGTAGAACCCAGTGGTTCAAAGTCTACAACTTCAGTTTGTCCGATAACAAAGTCAACGAACGCTAAGGAGCAGACCAGCGTAAGAAGTAAGAGTTTTTTCATAATAGAAAATGGATTGAATGAAAAACATTTTTGAATTGGGGAACATGAGTCTCCGTATAAAATTTTGTCGAGTCCTGACAAATGAGAGGTTTTGTTCCGAATTTCGAATCTGTTCAAATGTAATTATAGGTATCGAAACCTAATAGTATGAAAAGGTAACGTTGTGTTTTTGTTGTGGTGGGATTTTGCCCTTGTTGTGGTGATGATGTGGTGCTGTTAACGGAAACGTGCCTGATTTAGTGGGTTTTAGTGATTTTTGTGCAGGGTGTCGTTCGGGAGGCAAATCAATGTATTTTAAAATTGCTAGCGATTTTTAGGGTGGATTCGACATCCTTTTCCAAAATTACGATGACTTTTTCGGAAATATATTCGGCTATCGGGGTGATGATCTCAGGGTTGTCTATCATCTCCTTGGTAGCCCGAATAAAATTTGGATTTTCAATATGAAGATTGATTCCTATGATCAGGGTTTTTGAGAGCGTTTTTTTGCTAAACCTATATTTTCCGGAGGAATCACACCTTCTAAGAATAGCCCGAAATCCCTTTGAAATTCCCTTGAGGACAGCGTCCAAATGGCTGCCCTGTAGCCGGGTGTAAAAATCATTGACGTATGTATGGGCAATTCCCTTGGTTGTTCCTTGGGCAAGTATTCGAAACGCGACTTCCATTTTGAAATTCTCGGATAAGATTTTCTCATGTAACCAAAACGGGCTTAGGTCATCGAATTCCTTCTCCTGAAACCTTAGCTTATCCAACATTCCGTAGCTTGAGTTAAATGCTTCTTCTATGGTTTCGCCTTCTTTCTCTCCTTTTAGGAGTAGCCGCTTACCCGGATAGAGGTAAGAAAATTCCCTGAATCCGGTTTTCAAGAATTCAGGGTTTATGGATGTTAGACCTTTCCATATACAGGAGTCAAGGATGAAGCTTGCCTTTACCTTTTGCGCTTCTAAACTCTTAGGAAGTATATCCGAGGTCTTCAATTCTCCTTCGATGTATTCCAAGGCAATTGTTTCCCTTTTAGTGTGGAATGTAATATTGAAACTTTGTGATAGGGCATTCAGGATTTGGAGTTGAATATTGCCGAATGGACTTCTATTTGTTTTTTTCCAATCGGGAGTTGCCCAATCCGGGGAAACAGGAATGGGCAAATTTTCAAAAAGTAGACTGCCTGAGTTGTCCTTGTTAATTTCAAGTGTGATAGAAGAACATCCGGTTTCGTTAAATGCGAAGGAGAAGGTTTCCCTTATAATATTGAAAAGCCCTCGTTCATCCATACTTCCGATGTACATTCCCGGACGGAGACGTACAAGTTCGAGTAAGGTGTATTCCTTGATTTTTTTAGATTTCATGTTCAAAAAACTCCTTGGCTACCGAATTTTAAATTTCCTAAGGATTTCCAAGGCGGATTCAATATCCTCCTCCAACATTTTGAAGATCTTTTCGGATAGATATTCGGAGATGGGAGCGATGATTTCAGGATTGGAAAGTTTATGTTTGACACAGCCGCTAAAGTTGGCGGATTCCATTCTGATGTT
>JAHDDF010000585.1 GCA_020629475.1 Saprospiraceae bacterium | reverse complement strand
CGGAAACTCCTTTGTCCGATTTGCAAAAACGAGTTTTTGCGGAAAGTATCAGCGAAACGACTCGAAGGAAAGTAACTCCTGTAGCCCGGCTAGATATAAGCCCTTTTGGTCATAAAGGTCATGTCCTCCCGCTGGTTGTCCACCACTCGGCTTTCGCGGAGCATACCATTATTCAATTAAACGAAGAGAATATCATTCAAAGCATCCGCTTCATGAGCGGGGAGGACAACATCTTGGATGAATCAAGTTTGGATGATTTGGATTTCGATTTCACAAAACCCGGGGAGCAACACATCCAATTTGAAACCCTATCCCTTCAAATCCTTTCCACCTTCACCCAAGATGACATTTTGGATCATGAGGAACTAGAAAATGAGGATACCGAAGATTTCGAAGAGGAGGACTTCGCCGAGCTTTATCTCTTTCCTTGGGATGTAATCGGAAATAAAGAGGAGGAGCTAGGTCTAGAGCCTGATTTCCTCTACAACAAATATTTCGGTTGCGTATCCTCCGCCGTTCAAGGGGAAGTACCCATCCCTGTTCTTAACGGAAAGGATATGCCTTACGTCGGGCAAGTTGGGTTCGAGAAATATTTGAATATGGTGTTTTTCGTGTATTATGACCCGGAGAGTAGGGTATTGGTGCAGACGGGGCAGATGACATGGGCGGGAGAAAGCCCCTTGGATTTTTCCTCCGGACCCATTGAATCCATAATGGATAAATATAGTAGCCCTTGGCTGCTTCTTATCGTCGGAATAGTCATCGGCGTTGTTTTTTGTTTACTAGCCTCGCTTTATTCAAGTTTTGAAAAAGGAATTACGCGTTTATACTCGGGTAAGGATGAGCTTGTCTTTGGCTAAACAATAGGGATAAACGTTTATACCCGCTTATAAACGATTCCTTACTTGGGTAAATCCTATATATTGGTCATTAAACGAAGGGTAAGCACGTAACACGAATAATAAGCGAGTAACCCGGATTTAGGCTAAAAACCGGCAACGATTGTCTTGTTCGATAAAATACATTTTCCAAGCACCGGAAGATCCTTCACCCAAGGAAACCCGGGGCGAACCAAGGAGGCTTCAAAGTAATTCCCTTTTGGGGTAATTTTTGAAATTCCGCAAAAACCCAAGCCGGGACGGAAAATTATAACCTTGTGGGGTAAAAGGGATTTTGTTTCCTTGGATATTTCATCCTTTTTCGCTGTATGGTATTTCAGTTTCCAACCATTGTATTGAGGAGTGAACAATTCACGGAGTTCCGTTTCTTGAATGGTAAAGTGCCCGTGAACGTGGTGGCTTCTTTTTTTGTTTTCCTCAAAAATATTTGCGGGAAGTGTTAATGCGGTGGTCTTTTCATTGTTTGAATCTATGGAATGAAGGACGTTTAATAATAAAAGCTCCCTTAGGGCTTTATCACTAACTTTCCAACCCGTATTGGATATCAAGAGCAATGATTTTTCCAGGAGTAACCGTTTGAAATGTCTAAACTTTTCCGCTTGAAACGAAAATTCGTATTGGCGTTGCCCGGCGTTGGCGATTAAAAGAAAAGCACCCAATACGTTTACCAAAAAATACTTGACGCCCATGTCTTTTTTTGTTCTTACATCCCCGTCATCCCAAACCCGCTTATTTTTCTTATTGTCCGGTTCCATCGGTTCCCGGTGAAAAATTATACACAACTGTACAGCCACTAATATTTCGGAATAATCACGAATACCGGTTTCGTATTTGAATTTTAACTTTCCCGTTTTTAAGTTACCTTCTAAAATTTGGGAATACTTGTTTTGAAGTTTTGAAATGTAATTTTTTATCGCCGAACGCTTCCTTTTTCCGATAGGGGCAGGAGTTCTTAAATGGCTAACCTTTATTTCGGATTCGCTTTTTTGTTGCTCCCCGTCTTCCTCATTCATTAATTGTGCTTCCCCGCTTTCCTCGAAATCATCGTTCCGCGTTTTCCATTCGTTTAAGGAATTGAGGAATTCCGCGATTAAAATACTTGGGTAATCCATCTCTTTTCCGCCGGGATAATTCCCGGTTTGGATTTCATTAAAATCCTCTTCCGAAAGTTCCCCGTATTCTTTTATCCGTTTTTCTTTTGAC
>JAHDDF010000584.1 GCA_020629475.1 Saprospiraceae bacterium | reverse complement strand
TATCTTCACCCTATCAAAACAAAACCAGCCATGAACAGATACTTGGGTCTTTTCGTATTCTTAAGCCTTCTTTTTACCGCTTGCACGACTTCAATGGAACAAAACGAACCACAAACCTCCACCAATCCCTTCGAGGAAGAATGGGATACGCCATTTGGTATACCGCCTTTTCAACTGATAAAGGATGAGCATTTTATGCCTGCCATCGAAAAAGGAATGAAAGAGGAATTGGCGGATATCGATGCCATCGTAAATAATGCGGAGGCGCCTACGTTTGCTAATACCTTGGAGGAGTATGAGAGAAGAGGGGAATTATTGAATAAGGTGTTGGATGTTTTTTATAATCTCACCGGTTCTAATACGAATCCCAAATTGCAGGAATTGCAAAGGGAATTGAGTCCCATACTTTCCGCTCATCGCGATAAAATCAGGTTGAATAAGGGATTGTTCCAACGCGTAGAAACCATTTGGAAAGATCGCGAAAACCGCGACCTGAATCCGGAGCAGTTAAAGCTCTTGGAAGACACCCGTAAGCGTTTCGTAAGAGCCGGTGCATTGTTGGATGAAGAACAAAAAGCAAAGATTACGGAAATCAATTCCAAAATGTCCGAGCTGACTACGGCATTCGGGCAGAATCTCCTCGCTGAAACCAACGGTTTTGAATTGATCTTGGATAAGTCGGATTTGGATGGTCTTTCCGAAGGGGTAATTGCAGCAGCAGCTGAAACAGCGGCGCAAAAAATGGAAAAGGTGGAAACCGACGAGGAAAAAGCCAAGTACAAGGATAAATATGTATTCACGCCGCATCGTACAAGTATGTATCCCTTCCTTACTGAATCCTCAAGAAGGGATTTGCGTGAAAAATTGTACCGCTCTTATGTCCTTCGTGGTGATAATGATAATGCTACGGACAACAAGAAAATCGTGGCTCAAATAGCCAAGCTACGTGCGGAAAAGGCGAAGTTGATGGGTTACGAAACCCACGCTCATTTCCAATTGGAGGAGCGGATGCTAAAAACCCCCGAAGAGGTATATAAGTTATTGATGGAGCTTTGGAAACCTTCCTTGGAAAGAGCCAAGGTCGAGGTAGCGGATATGCAAGCCGTGGTGGACAAGGAAGGTCATGATTTCCAAATTGCCGCTTGGGATTGGTGGCAATATTCCGAGAAGGTGCGTAAGGCAAAATACGACTTGGATGAGGCGGCTTTGAAACCGTACCTCTCCTTGGACAACGTGCTAGACGGTGTTTTCGAAACCTCCAATAAATTATGGGGCTTAACTTTCACCGAGCTGCACGATATCAATACCTATCACCCGGATGCACGTGTTTGGGAAGTGAAGGACAAAGACGGCAGCCACTTGGGTATTTTCATCGGTGACTATTTCACGCGTTCCAATAAGCGCGGCGGCGCTTGGATGAGTACGTTCAAGGAACAATCCAACCTAGACGGCAGGGAACGTCCGATAGTAGTGAACGTATGTAACTTCCCCGCACCCGTAGGTGATGACCCATCCCTCTTGAGCTTTGAGAACGTGACCACCTTATTCCACGAGTTCGGTCATGCCTTGCACGGTCTTTTGACGGATGTGACTTACAGCAGTATGTCAGGTACTTCGGGTCCTAGGGATTTTACCGAGTTCCCTGCGCAAATCCTTGAGCATTGGGCAAGCGAACCTTCCATTTTGAAGTCCTTCGCCACGCACTATAAAACCGGTGAGGTAATGCCGGATGAGCTTATCGATAAATTATTGAAAGCCTCCAAGTTCAACCAAGGTTTCGCCAATACGGAATACCTAGCGGCATCCTTGTTGGATATGGATTGGCACACCATCACGGCGGATGAGGATTTGAAAGATCCGGATGCATTCGAAGCGGCTTCCTTGGCAAAAATCGGTTTGATTGAGGAAATCGCGCCACGTTACCGCAGCACTTATTTCGCGCATATCTTTTCCGGTGGGTATTCCTCCGGGTACTACAGCTACGTTCATTCCGCCGTTCTTGATTCCGATGGTTTCGAAGCCTTCAAGGAAGCGGGAGACGTATTTGATAAAGACCTAGCCGATAAACTAAGGACCCACGTGTACGAAAAAGGCTCTACGGA
>JAHDDF010000085.1 GCA_020629475.1 Saprospiraceae bacterium | reverse complement strand
CAACTGTCTAATGTCTAACATCTAGCGTCTAACGTCTGAATAACAATATTTTAGAGGAGCACCTAGTGAAAATCCAGCAACAGATTTGCCTATCAAAGCCTAAAATATACAGTCAACAATCAATGAAACTTTATATGATGACATATTTCTTCTTGGTGGTTTTAATGCCGCAAACCAGTGCGGGTATGGATATTCCTGAAATAGTGGAAAAGGCATTTCACGCCAAATTCCCTGAAGCTTCCGCCGTAAACTGGGAGGAATACGGTGATAATTATATCGCTACTTTCTTTGAGGATAATGCCTTTACGGAAGCCATTTTTGATCAAAACGGTTCTTGGGTAAAAACGGAAAGAAGCACGGATGAGGAAGCTCTTTCTCAAGAAATCATTGATCAAATCGAAACCAAATATGATTTCTTGGAATACCTGGACGTCGTGTTCACCGAAACACCGGAGAACTCTACTATCACGGTAAAAATCTCCTCAGAGGACGATGAGGAAATGACGGTAGCTACCGTTTTCACTTTTGACCACCAAGGTCAACTCCTTTCGCTTACTGAAGAGGACTAATCGACCCTTTGTTTTATTTTATCATACTACGTTACGCCTACCCGCTCGGGTAGGCGTTTTATTTTACATACTACTTTATGATACATCCACACACGGAACTCAAAAAAATCAGTGAATCCATTGGCTACGGGGTTTTTGCTACCCAAATAATTCCCGCAGGAACCATAGTTTACGTAAAAGATTCCTTGGAAAAGGAAATATCACCGAAAGCATACGCCAAATTATCATCGGAAACCCGGAAAATGGTGGATAAATATTCCTACATCGATCCTTCCGGCGTAAGAATTATTAGTTGGGATTTCGCCAAATACGTCAATCATTGTTGCAATTGCAATACGATTAGTACGGGCTATGGTTTTGAAATAGCCCTAAGGGATATTATGCCAGGTGAAGAAATAACGGATGAATACGGTTTATTTAACCTGGACGAGGATATGAATTTGGAATGTGGTTTTTCCGGATGCCGCAAACGTATTTCCAATTCCGACTTTGATAAATATTATCCGCAATGGGACGAAAAAATAAAAGCAATTCTCCCTCTGTTATTTCAAGTAAACCAACCCTTGTTTCCCTTATTGGATAAAGTAGTTTTACATCAACTCCAATCATTTGAAAAAAACCCCCAGGAATATTTATCCGTATTTCAATTGAAATGCCATCAAATTAAAGGGAATAATGTTTCCGATTAGAGTAAGAAATTGTTCAAGAATTACCCGGTTTTCATTCAATTGAGTAATTCTTGAACAACCTCTAAATGTAAAATCAATCATACACGCACCGGAAGCCCAAATGATTCAAGCCGCTATCTTTTGCCGTGGTTTGATATCTGGAAGGAATATAACCGGAGCAGAAATTCAAATCGCATAGGAAGCTACCGCCTTTGATGATCATCATGCCGTTTCCTTGGGGCGTGGATGTCCATTCCCAAACATTCCCGAACATATCATGTAAGCCTTTTTCATTGGTTTGAAATTGACCAATGGGCGCGATTTTTTTGAGATAACCATCGTCTCCTGAATCATGCAAAGGGAAAGGACCTTCCCAAGTATTTCCTTTGATGATTTCTTCCCCTGCAAGGGCATCCCATTCTTCCGCGGTCGGTAATCTTCCGTCCCTCCATTTGCAGTAGGCACAAGCGTCATAATAACTGACTTGGGTTACCGGAAAATCCCCATCTACTTCTTCCCTACCGAACGGGCGTTTCCAATTGGCGTGTTGGGCGGTGTCCCATTGGTTAATTTCAAGATTAAAAACGGAGGACCAACCAAAAGTATCCGCAGTGGTTATGTAAGAGGTACTTAAAATAAATTCCTCGAAATCGTGAATGCTTACCTCATGGGTATCCGCAAGTAAACCTTTCTTTTTACAAGAAATGAAACACAGAAAAATAAAACCTATAATTACGGCAATGAAGTAATTTTCCCTTCGCATTCAGGAATAGTTTAGAGATTATCCAAGATGAAAAAAACAATAGGAAAAAGAAAGAACAGGAATTTATATTCCGCGCCGGGCACCATTACCTACACGGGGACCCCAAAAAATCATTCCGTTATCATTCATCATCTGAACTATGATCAAGATACCTTTCTTGAAAAAGACCATGACAGTAAGAATAAGATTTCTTTTGAAATTAATCAGGGGCAAGATAACGTTTCGTGGTATGATATCCGGGGGATCCATGACACGGATTTACTTGGTGCATTGGGCGAGGCATTTAAAATTCATCCTCTAGCACTCGAAAAAGTAGCGGACCCTAAGCAACGCCCCTCTTTTGAGGAGTATGACCGTGGTGTTCTCTTAATCGCCAAAGCAATGTGGTGGAACGAGACATCTAAATCCGTAAACGTGGAGCAAGTCGGGATTTACTTTAGGGAAGGATTGGTTATTTCCTTTCAAGAAAACGAATCCGACTTATTTGATGCGGTAAGGAAAAGAATAAAGGAAGGCACCGGAAGAGTCCGGAAAAAAGGGGCGGATTATTTAGCCTTCGCGCTCTTGGATTCCCTGTCCGATAGATATTTCCCTGTTGTAGACCCCTTGGAAGAAACGGTAACCCAAATGGAGGAGGAGCTTTTAAAAGAACCTACACAAAGAATCAAGGAGGAAATACACCGGTTGAGGAAACAAGTTTATCTCATAAGAAGGAACACCAACCCTATCAAGGAGGCGCTTAATCGACTGGAACAATCGGAAACGGAATTCATCAAGGAGGAGAATCTTGTATTTTTTAGAAGTCTTCGGGAACAATTCACCTTCATTTCCGAAAATGTGGAATCCACGAAAGTCATGTTGGAAAGTTTACAGGAACTCTTCATGTCCGAGGTAGGAATGCGGATGAATACGATTATGAAAATACTGACCATCATCTCCGCCGTTTTCATTCCCCTTACATTCTTGGCGGGCGTTTACGGGATGAATTTTGACACCATGCCCGGCACGAAACACCCTCAAGGATTTTATATATTAATGGCGGTTTTACTTGTTATTTTATTAATACAAATCTGGATGCTGAAGAAACAGAAGTGGTTTTAAATATTGTAAAAAGAATTACAAAAGTTCAGGTCATAAATTCGCCAAAAGTAATAGGTCGTTATACTTTTGGATAATGATGGTTCTATGGTGAATGGAAATTAATCCATCCTCCTTAAACTCCTTCAGAAGCCGCCCTAGACTTTCCCTTGCAGTACCAATAACATTAGCCATATCCTCTCTAGGTAATTTTATTCCTGCTACCTGAGCACTTTCATCATAATACGTTTCGTGCAAAATAAGTAAGTATAATGCAAGTCTTTCCCTTAAAGGCTTTTGAGCCAGAATGGTAATAGTATTCACCAATACACCAAACTCATGGCTCATATTTTGAATAAAAAGCGTTTTAAGGTTTTTTATTTCCTCCAAAAGTATCCCCATATCCGTCTTACTAATAAAAAGAACTTCACAATCTTCTAAAGCTTCACATGCATCCTCATATTTTTCATTGGCAAGAAGTGCATGGTAACCAAATAAATCTCCTTTCTTATATATATAAAATATCTGATCCTTCCCATAAATTCCCGTTTTATAAATTTTTGCCTTCCCTGACTTTAAGATAAACAAGCCGGTAGGTATTCCCTCTTCATAGAATATCAGTTTCCCTTTTTTGAAGGCAAGTTCTTGAGCAAAAGAAAGAAAGTACTTCCTGTCGTGGTTTGAAAGGGAAGTGAGAATTTTATCACTATCAAATTTCAGTTTATCAATCTTCTTGCGCATTCTTAAACGTGATTTGAACTCTAAAATAACGTAACAAATATCACAAAATAAAGTAGCAAAGGTCATTTTTTCATCGACAAAAACACTCTTACTTTGCTTTACGTAAAATAGAATACGATGATTGATAGCTTTGATGTAAAAGGAAAAAAAAGACTTGAGGAATTAAAAGTCTTTTTAGGGACGAACGTACCCAGTGCCACATTTGTGTACCCCATCTTATTCCATCCTAACAATGATTATTTTGAGGTTACTCTAAAATATGATATTGCTAGTGCCGGAGTTGTGGAAACCCTTCACAACAAATGGAGAAACGAGGATAGCCACGAAAATAAAGACCGAGGTATCCTCTACCGGTTATTCCATCGAAAAATATCCTAAGGTTGCCTTTTGCCAAAATATGGTCAATCAAAAGTTAGAGGCCAGATGGACTTTGGTACCGTTTTTTGTTTACCCGATTATTTCTCCTTAGCGGAAATATGACTAAAAATCTGACGAACCGTTTTGCGCCTGATTTTGCGCTGTAAATCCACGTCCAATGCCTTTAAGGAGTATTGGAATTTAAAATCAATAACATCCTTTTTCATTTCGATGATTTTAAGATTGAAGGAATCCGTCTCCAAGTAATCCGAAAAATCAACCAAGGCATCCGTTAATTCCTTTTCCAAGAAATCAATATCATCCACGTGTTTGATATCCATTTGGAAATCCACGCTCATCAAACGGATGTCCCTTTTCGTAAAGTTTAGAACATCATTGGCGTAAATGCGGGAGTTCGGGAGTATTACAAGATCGTCGTCATCATTTAAAACCTTGGTCTTGAACATATCGATTGCCATCACTCTTCCCCTTGTATCACCCACTCGAACATAATCACCGATTTCAAAATTCTTGGAAAAGGAAAAATAAATCCCTACCAAAAAATCATGGATAAATTCCTTAGTGGTAATAGCTACCGCCGCCGCCACGATGGTTAAGGAAGTAACCAAGGATTTAATATCCACACCGAATATCCCAAAAGCGGCTACGATAAATCCCGCCCCCAATAATACCCGTGCGATATTCCTTATCCCGAAATGAAAATTATCCGGATCGCTTGAATCTTTCCCCACCCTTTTATTATAAAGGAACTCCGATACCCCTACGATAAACCATATCAATAGGATAAAGAATAAGTATATTAATACGGAACGGACCAAGGCACGTTCGGATGCCCATTGCAACCATTCCGGTACAAGGAAATAAACCATAAGCAAACAAAGGCTCATGGTTAAAAACAGTAGTACGTAAATCGTCTTTCTCAAGTGAACATTTTTTATAAAAAAGGCAGGTAATGTAAAACATTTACCCGCCCCAAATATAAAACCCAAAATTGGCTACGTACTCTACCAAGCGCCTTCTTCCCCGGAAAAATCCCAAGCATCAAAATCGGCTACCCTTCTTCGGTGCTTATGTTTTGGTTTTTCCTTGGATAAGGCTTTGCCTTTCCTCAACCGGGGAGAATCCTCCTCCCGTTTGTGTTTAAACTTTTGAACGACTCTTTTCATATCTTCTAAATGAATGAAATCGGGGAATACACATAAGGAATGAACAAGCAAACCATGTATATCACCTTCTTTTGAATATCACAAACCAGCACCTAAATCCTGAAAAAAATCTGAAGAAAAAATATTTTTTCCGCTTTCCCAAAAATTCAGAATTCCTTCAAAATTGGGCTATTCCTTTATTCCGTAATCGTGGAGTAAATACATAAAGCTTAACATGAACAACAAGTTGAATATGGAAAATAAGGTCATTCGGTATTCCGCGGAGGAACTTGCCGAATTCAAGGAGCATATCCAAAAAAAGATGGAAAGAACCCAAAGAGGGATTGATGACCTCCTTGATCAAATCAATGATATTTCCGAAAGAGGACGGGACGGTAGTTCTTATATAGACAACACGACCAACCACACCGATTATGAATTCCTGGGTACCATGCTTAATCGGCAAAGGGCATACTATTCCGAATTGAAGGAAGCCTTGCAACGGATCCATAACGGGACTTACGGTATTTGTAGCATTACCGGACAAAAAATAGCAAAGGAGAGGCTTTTTGCCGTTCCGACTACCACCAAAAGCCTTGCGGCTAAAATGGTAAAAAAGCCGGTTAAGGAATTGACGGTAATCAAATCCAAAAGTTCGGGAGCCGGCATCAGAAAAAAAGCGAATCGAATCATGAAGGAGAAATTCTTCGATGACGATCAAGAAGAGGAGTACTACTCCGATGATGACGATAAACCCATATTAGATATTGACCCCGATGACCTTTCCACGGATTACGATGACGATGATCCGATAGAGGACATCGAGGATTAGAATACATTTAATTACTTAGCGGGCATCCTTCTCTCCAAGAACCGGATACCCGCTACAACACCTTCGTGATATGTTTACTTATTCCATGCAGGACAGAAGAGACTTCGAACGCAGAATTGCGGAGGAAATGAAACGGGTAAGATTGGAAATCCATGAATTGATGGCTAAAATCCAACATGCCATTCATGAACCCATTCAACCTTCTCCCGGAAGTCCCTTGAATGAATTAAATGCCAAGTTGAACAACAAAGGCAGACAACTCAGAGCCCTTGAAAAGGCACAAGAACGGCTGGATAGTGGCAGGTACGGAATCTGCGAAAACTCAGGGACGCTTATCCCTAAAACGGAATTACTCGCCAATCCTACCTTAACCGTTTGGAAACAAAAGAAATCTTTAGGGACGGGATATCGAAACCCCGTTTACCCTCCTCCTAGCCAAGACTTTGGTTATCCCAATGATTGGGCTTGGGAGGAGGAACCGGAATAAGTGCATGTTCGAATTGTATTCTCCCTATTACAGTTGCACTTTTTTTAATCATTCCAACTTGTTTGGTCGGTCGGGCACCCATGCCCGGCCGATTTTTAAAATCCATTGAAATGTTACACCGAATCTTTCTTTGGTTTCAATCTTGGTTTCACCAAAATACCGAAGAGGAAGAATTAGAGGACTTTGACCACAGTCCCTTCATCCCGGATTATACCTAAAATATCAAGCTAAAATCATCTTAAAAAGATCACGACTAGGTATTAGAGAAGATCATCTCTATTGCCCGGTCGTAATTTATTTTTATCATGGAAAAAACCTTCAAGGATTTCTACAGGACGGAGGAAACCTTTATTGAAGAAATCTATATGCTTCAAGTGGAATTGGTAAAACTCCAAAGGTATATTCACGAGAGCGGTAAAAGGCTCGCCATTCTTTTTGAAGGAAGGGACACTGCCGGTAAGGGTAGCGCCATTAATCGTTTTACGCAATACCTAAACCCACGTTCCTTTAAGGTGGTGGCACTTGGTAAACCTTCGGAGGTGGAGCGAGGTCAGTGGTACTTTCAACGGTACATCCACCAATTACCCAATGCGGGTGAAATTTCTTTTTTCGACAGGAGTTGGTATAATCGTGCCGTGGTGGAACCCGTGATGGGATTTTGTACCAAAGGACAATACCAACTTTTCATGCAACAGGTAAATCTCTTTGAGAGGATGTTGGTGGATGACGGCATTATTGTCGTTAAGTTTTGGTTCTCCATCAATATGATGGAACAAGAAAAAAGAATAAAACAACGTTTGGAAACACCCCTGATCCAATGGAAAGTAAGCCCGGTGGATTTAGCCGCTCAAGGAAAATGGGACGAGTTTACCAAATACAAAAACCTCATGTTTACCAATACCAATTCCGACCGATGCCCTTGGTCTATTGTCAGGGGGGATTCAAGGGAGGACGGAAGGGTTCAAGCCATACGGTATATTCTCTCCTTGTTTGACTACCCGGACGCAAAAGAGGAAGCAAGAATCTATGATCCGGCAAAAATTTTCCGACCTTAGAAACGTTTTTTACAATACTTTTCCATGAAGATCCTCATCATAGAAGATGAAAAAGACTTGCAAGAGCTGATGCTCCGTTTTCTAAAACGAGAGGGTTACCATTGTGAAACCGCGATGACCTATAAGGAGGGTATCAAAAAAACGATGAACTATGAATATGACTGCCTTGTGGTAGATCTCAACTTACCTGACGGGGACGGGCTCAAAATCATCCGTCATTTTAGGGAGGACAATACCACTTCGGGTGTTGTGGTGATATCCGCTAGGGATTCCGTGGAGGATCGAATTTCGGGTTTGGATATAGGCGCGGATGATTACTTGACCAAACCCTTTAGCTTGCCTGAATTGAACGCAAGGATCAAAGCCGTTGTCCGAAGGAAAACGGGTGTTTTTGAAAAAGCGCTCGTCCTTGGGGATATCAGTATCAAACCGGATGACCGGACCGTTGAAATAAAAGGAGAAAAAATTACCCTTACAAAAAAGGAATACGACATCCTGCTTTACTTGGCAAGGAATAAAAATCGAATCATTACCAAGGATAGCATCGCGGAATATCTATGGGGTGACTATATGGACAATGCCGTTTCTTTTGATTTCATTTATGCCCATGTCAAAAACCTACGGAAAAAACTCAAGGACAAAAATTGCGGGGATTACATCCGTACCGTTTACGGAATCGGTTACAAATTCCTGACTCCATGAAAAAGCATAAACTACTTGGAATACTCCCTCCCCTTCTCGCCTTGTTATTAGGGCTAATCCTAATTATTTTTCTTTTCCCCCAAGAATTTTGGTTCAAGATAATAGCTATCCTGTTTTTAGGGATAATAATTTGTGTAATCGGTTATAACCTGATTCAAAAAAATCGACTGGAATCACTCAGGGAACAATTGATGCAGGTAACACTCACCCTCGAGGAATTCGATATCGATGAACCTTCGGCGGTAAAGTTTAAACCTTCGGCATATCCCGTTTTGAATGATTTAAATGCCAATATTCTTGAACTCATTAACCGCATCCGTGAAAACTACAGGGCGGGAAAACAGTTTACCCAAAACGCGTCACACGAATTGCAAACCCCGCTTGCCGTAATTAAGGGACAGGTAGAACTATTGATACAATCCCCGAACATGGGCGAAAAGGAGATGAATTACCTTGTAGGCATTCTTCAAAACACCAACCGATTGGCAAAACTAAACGGTGCGCTTATTCTCTTATCAAAAATCGACAACCGTAGATTCTCCGACATCGAAAAGATCAACCTAAGAAAAACCACCGAAGAAATCATACTGAATTTCAAGGATCTCATTAAAATGAAGGAGATTGAAATCAGATGGGCGGAAAAATCGGACTGGTCCCTTGAGATGAGTGAAATCCTGTCCGAAATCCTCATCGGGAATTTACTGCAAAACGCCATTAGACATAACCGTGAGGAAAACGGTTTTATCGAGATAAATTGTACAGCGGGTTTGCTTTCCATTTCTAATCCCGGAAAACCATCCAACGTACCGGGCGAAGCCTATTTCAAACGCTTTGAACGTAATTCTGACATAGAGGAAAGTCTGGGTTTGGGGCTATCCATCGTACGCCGGATTTGCAATCAATTCGACCTTATCGCCATTTATGATATCAAGGAAGAATTACACACCCTCAGCATCTCAAAAAAAGTATAAATTTTTCCTGATTATTCAGATTTTCTTCAGAATCACGGGATAGCCTTGCATCGTGAAATGAACACTTTCAGAATTCAAGCATAAGCTTGAAAAAATTTCACCTATTTCTTAGTAAACGTAGCATGCATTCCGTGACAACAAAGGCAAATTTTGCCCAAATCATCCAACCCGGATCATTTGAGGCGGAAAACCACTGGTACCCAAAGGCGCATAATGCCACCATCCATCCCATGATCAATTTTTTCATGAACTTGGGAAGAGATAAAATCATTAAACGGTACTGTCATCTCCACCCTAGGGTAAACAAAGAGGAACTGGAGAAAATCCTTTCCCACAGACCCGCTTACTTCAGGTGGGCAGGTGCGGATTTGATCAACGTAACTACGGCGGGGGGTAAACGCCAAATGGTGGTTATCGAAAACAACAGTTGCCCTTCCGGGCAAAAATCCATGCCCCTTACGGATGACAACGAGGAGCAAGGCGGGTACCGTAAATTATTGGAACGAACCTTCTTGCCGATACTTAAATCAAAACGCAACCAAGTTAACGGGGCACTAGCGGTAGTCTATGACAAAAACCCAATGGAAACATCGGGTTATGCAGAGGTTCTCGCTGATCTTGCCAAGGAACCGGTATACTTCGTCCCTTTTCATTACAATAATCAAGATCCTCCCGTTCGCTTCGTCGACAAGGTTATGGAGGTGAGGGATGAACTTGGAATCTGGCATCCCATTAGGGCAGCTTTCCGTTACGTTACCCAGAAGCCTTGGAACCGCATTCCGTTACATACCAAAACACGCATCCTAAATCCCATCCTTTCCTGCTTGGCCGGCGGACGAAACAAGATGGTAGCGGCAAAGGCATACGACTTTTACAATGCGGAATTGGAAAACTACGGTTTACACATCAACACCCCGGAAACCATCCGTGACGTAAGTAAAGCGGAAATACCGCTTTGGGTGATGAAAATGGGTGGTCAAGCCGTGATTAAGGTTCCTTATTCCAATGCCGGGCAAGGCGTATTCACCATCGTTACCCAAGGGGAACTGGATAAATTCATGGACATGGATTTCAAGTACGACCGGTTCATCGTCCAAAGCCTTATCGGCAATTATAACTGGAGCTCGGAAAGTAGTAAAGGGAAATTATACCATGTAGGAACCATACCTGATTCCAAGGGACAAACCTTCGTTTGTGATATAAGAATGATGGTAAGCGCTACGGAAAACGGGGTTCGTCCGCTTTGCGTATATGCCCGCCGTTCAAGAAAACCCCTTCCGGACGACATCACCGAAGGGGCCAATTCATGGGACATCCTAGGAACCAACCTCTCTGTGAAAAACGAGGACGGCTCTTGGGGCAGTGAAACCAATCGTCTCATGTTGACGGACAGACGGGATTTCAACAAACTCGGTATCGGTTTGGATGATCTCATTGAGGCATATATCCAAACGGTACTATCCATGATCGCCATTGATAACATGAGTAAGAACCTCATGAACTCCAAAGGAAAATTCAGGCAACGGCTTTTCAAATCCTTGAACGACGACCCTAAACTCCTAGACGAAATCTTGATATGAAAATCTTGATACTTACCCGCCATGAAACCCATAAACCATCCAACTCCGTTTATGGCTTGGCTCGTGCATTGACCGCACGTCCCGAGGTACACAACGTCTTTGCGGCTAGCTTGGATCATCCGGCAAATAGGGATTTCATGCACAGGAAAACGATAAGCGCCACACCTGTTGATCATGACTTTTCCTTTCAACCACACCATCCCGTTTTTCTTTCCCGTTCCGTGGAAACGTCAATCTCAGGGTTTGATTTCATTTGGTTAAGGGTTCCTCCTCCTTTGGATAAGGATTTTCTGGATAAACTCTGCCGAATATTCCCAAAAGATAGAATCCTAAACCATCCGGACGGTATCAGAAAAACTTCAGGGAAGGATTTTCTTTTAGAAATAAAAGAAGTTTGCCCACCTATTCAGCTCATCCGTTCCGTCCCGGATCTCATCGGTTTCAAAAAACGATTCCCCATCGTTTTAAAACCATTAAACGAGTACGGCGGAAAAGGAATCATCCGGATAGACGGGGATAAAGTTTGGATAGGAAATGACACCGTCCAGCTCTTCAGTTCCTTCGTATACGGTTTACGAGGAAGACCCTTGAATTATTTAGGGATGAAATATCTCAAGAACGTAAGTAAAGGGGATAAAAGAATCATTGTGGTAAACGGGGAAATCATCGGTGCTTCATTAAGATTACCACCTGAAGGCAACTGGTTATGCAATGCCTCCCAAGGAGGAAGTTCTCACGCTTCGGAAGTTACCAAGGAGGAGCGGGAGATTATTGAACGGATTTCTCCTATCCTTCTAAAGGAAGGCATCGTAATGTTTGGCGCGGATACATTGGAGGATGATTCCGGAAAACGCGTACTTTCGGAAGTAAATACCTTATCCGTTGGCGGTGTCGTGCCCTTGGAGGAGCACACGGGTTTGCCCCTAAGCGAAAAAGTCGCCAAAGGGATTGCGGAATTCATGAAACAAAAATTACATGCAACAAGCATATGACGGACCTTTTGAAGTAGAGGCATTGGATTTGGAAAGCCTCCCTTCAGGAAGGGTTACCCGGTTATGGCTAAAAATCATTTCCGATACATTCGGGGAACCCATCAGGATTCCGGTTTTGGTGGGAAAAGGAAGGGAAAAAGGAAAAACCATCGGTATCACGGCCGCCGTTCACGGGAATGAACTGAACGGTATTTCCGTAATCCAAAAATTATTTCAAGAATTAGAGGAAGAAACCATAAAGGGAACAATTATCGGAATCCCGGTTGTAAATGTTCCTGCCCTCATTCGTAAAAAGAGACGTTTCAACGACGGGACCGATCTCAATCATATCATGCCGGGTAAAGAAAACGGGAACATCAGTCAGATATATGCCCACCGCTTTTTTGAGAGAGTGGTCAAGCATTTCGACTACTTGGTGGACTTACATACCGCTTCAGTAGGACGGGTGAATTCCTACTACATCCGTGCTGATATGGAGGAGCCCACATCAAGGGATTTGGCAATGCTCCAAAACGCGGATATTATCGTACACAATCCTCCTTCCGACGGAACCCTTAGAGGTGCGGCTGATGAAATCGGAATTCCTGCCATTACCTTGGAAGTGGGAAATCCATCCACTTTTCAAAAAGGGATGATTCGTTCAGGGTTAACGGGTTTACACAATGCCCTCGTTTATTTAAAAATGAAGGAAGGGGAAATTGAGGCACCGGATCAAAAAACGGTACTATGTAAACGTTCTTATTGGATTTATACCGATAGAGGTGGTTTACTCACGGTAATTCCCAAGGAGAGGGATTTAGTAAAAAAAGGCGATTTAATAGCCCTACAGCGGAATGTATTCGGGGATGTGATCCGTGAATATTTAGCACCCGAAAACGGTATCGTCATCGGGAAAAGCATTAGCCCGATTAACCAAACCGGAGGGCGGATTCTACATCTAGGTATCGTATAAAAATGCTTCAAGAAAATGAGTCATCCCTGGTTTCAGTATAGCCTAAAACCAGGGATGACTCATATCACTTTTAATTCCTAATTGTATTGACAAATAATCTTAGGGGTATTTTTGCCTCGGAGAGGCATACAATGATTTGAAGGCAATTTGCAATATAAAATAAAGCGCCGGAGGTGCGACCTGTTATATTTCCTTTTGCTCTTAACCCGCAGTTCTTTTGTCCTTAAGTTTAAATGTCAGTACACCTAATAAATTGCAATGGTGGTCCATCAAAGGGAACCGTAAAGGTTTCCGCAAAGGAAGTTCCTATTTTCTCCAAGACTCCAAATTATTTTATGGTGATTTAAACAAATACGCCATTTTAGTGTCAACAAAAAGAATGCTTGAAATGGAAAAATCAT
>JAHDDF010000084.1 GCA_020629475.1 Saprospiraceae bacterium | reverse complement strand
CTATCGGGATATTTCTTTCCTCGCAAGTTCCGATTTAAATATCACAGAATTATCACAAGAATATACGGATTTTATCAAGGTGGGGTTCCTAGGAAATTATGACAATAAAAATTCAAGGGAAAACTGTCCGCGGCATTACACTACGGAAGGTTGGCTAAAAAAATGAAAATTTCTCTTAATGTTGATTATCAGGGGTTTGTGATTGGTAGTGTCAGGGCTAGGACTACCGTTATAATTACGTGATGGTTTCGTGAAAGACCCGCGATACCCTGCCTATAAATTTGTTGGTGTAATCAGTCAGGAAATAAATACTCCTGCATTTAATAAGAATATCAATTTACATCACAATTAAAGAATTCAAATCATGAAAACCACGCTTCGTTTCAGTGCTTTCATCTTATTGGCGTTCACCGCTATTTTCTTCACCTCCTGCGATAATGACGACGACGGAGGAACCGACACTCTTAATCTAACCTTCGACGGTCTTGAGGACCTAGGAAGTGATTTCGTTTACGAGGGTTGGCTTATCGTTAACGGTAATGCCGTAACTACCGGTGTTTTCCGTGTGGATGCCAACGGCGCCATGTCCCAAAATGATTTTGAGGTTTCCCAAAGCGATTTGGACAATGCTTCCACTTTCGTTTTAACCATCGAGCCTGCCGTTGACCCGGATCCTGCACCATCCGCTGTACACGTAGTAGCCGGTGATTTCTCCGGTTCTTCAGCGGCACTAACCGTAGGGCACCCTGCTGCTTTGGGTGATGACTTTACTTCCGCTACCGGTAAGTACATCCTTGCTACACCAACTACAGCCGACATGACCGATGAGCGTTCCGGTGTATGGTTCCTTGACCCTGCTGCGGGCCCGGGTGCGGGTTTAAGTTTGCCTACGCTTCCTGATGGCTGGATGTATGAGGGTTGGGCGGTAATCGACGGACAGCCTGTTACTACCGGTCGTTTCCGTGACGCTACTGCTGCTGACCTTGCTGCTCCTTACAGCGGAACTGAGCCTGGTCCTCCATTCCCGGGTGAGGATTTCGTAGCCAATGCTCCTGCAGGTTTGACTTTCCCAACCGATTTGGCGGGTGGAACCATCGTAATCTCCATCGAGCCGGCTCCGGACAACAGCCCTGCACCATTTAGATTGAAGCCATTGGTTCACGGTGTAGACATGAATGCTGCTGACCACACCGCATTCGATATGGATAACAATGCTGCGGCAACTAACATTACTGGTACTGCCGGGAGATAATTGTCACCTAAACATCGATTGTTTAACAAAGACTTGAACTTCTATTGTTAAGCCTAAGAAAACAATCGATGTTTAAAAAATACTCTCGGTGATTGTTTATTGATAAAGCCTCCGTTGCTTCGGCGATGGGGGCTTTTCGGTTAAAGTAGACCTCCTAGGTTTCTAAAACCTAGGAGGTCTATTTTAACAGGAGGTCTACAACACCATAATCCGCTGTCCGGATAAAATTCCAATCCGCCTTTGCTTCCGCCGCATCATAATCCGGGAAGGTGACTTTAGCGAGTTTTAGCACCAAGCCCCTGCCTCCCTTTTCCTCATCATGGGTATTGATAAGATGTTCCGGACGGAGGGTTTTGACCAAGTAATCCACATTCTCGGTTCCCGGATTTACATGGCCGCCCATGATCTTCGGAATCCTGAAATCACTTAAGGTCGTGATGAGCAATTTGTAGGATTTCCCTTGGATCATTTCCTCTTGTGAAGGGGTAAGTTTGAAGCCGTGGGGAGAATAGAAGAAACCGGGTTTATCGTCCTTGGAAACGGAAATTGCGTAATAAATCGGATCCATTTTTTTCTTGGGACGAAATACGGAGATATCCAAACCGAAATGCTTGGATAAGCTATCATCTTCAAGGAGAATAATATCTCTTCCGGATAAACTTTTTTTCAAGCGTTTGAAGGCGCCCGCCGTTGCCAGAATGGGTTTGGAAACATCCATTTGCTTAAGGGTTTCCTCATGGCAATGATCGGAATACGCCTGCGTAATTAAAATGAAATCATACGCCGGAATATCCTTGATGGCAACGGGTTCCGTGGTGTGCCACTGCTCGTTTAACCAACGCGCACCATCGATTTCCGTACCCACCAACCAAGGGTCCACAACGAAGGAGGTTCCGTCGATTTCCATCCACCAGGTGGAGTCCATGTTGAGGCGCTTCAATTTCATTTTCTTCTTTTTTACGGCATCTAGACCTTCGAGGTTTTACCTAGCTTGAAAATGAATTGAAATTTTCATTTCCTTTCTAATTTTCAAAAAACCTCGAAGGTCTAGGGGGATTTAAAAATTTACCCGATACTCCACCTTCCAAGCTTCGGAAGGGGAAGGTATTTCCCGCTTTTGAATCATCCGGTCGATTACGTTTACGGGGACGGAATCCTCGCGGTTTCGGTTTTGCTTGAGCAAGTCCTTATAAGGAACTTCAACGTGCAGAATACGGGTTTTTGCCTTGTATTCCGTAAACAAGCTGATGTTCCTTCTACGAAGATCACGAGTCAAGCTAGTGGCATTAAAAACGAAGGATTGCCCTTTTCTTAAATGAACCTTCATCCGTTCCCTAGCCGCTTGAGCTACCTTGCCTTGTCCCTTAGAATCCCTAGGGGAAATCCCCAGCTCCGTTCGTAGGTCATCCAAGGAAATCATCGGCAAATCCTTAAACTCCTTTGCGATAAGCGTATCCTTTCCGGAACCCGGTAAACCGCTCATCAGGATGACTTCGCACTTGTAATCATCGTAAGGTAAATAATCCGGTGCGGCATCTTGTTTATCGAAGAAGGTAAACTTCGCCAAATCCGTTTCGAAATGCCTTGGTTTTCCGTAGCAATCCCACTCCTTGCAAAACTCCTCGAAGAGTTGGATGCGATACAGCAATTCCGCTTGGTCATCGCAAATGCGCCCAAGGACATCCGCCTTGGAAAGCATTGCCAATAAACGGGTATCTACTTCTAAGCTAGCACGGAATAATTCCTTCTCCGGGTGCTTCTTGTACAACGCCCAAAGCGGCAAACCGTGATACCGCACCAATTTGGCTACTTGTTCCCTGATGGGGAAAGGTGTAGGAATATCTTGGTACAAAATGGTTCTAGCCGTGTATTCCCCTTTCTTAGCATGCCTAGGAGAAAGAATGCGCCCGTTTTCATCCGTTTGAGTAGTGGAACGCTTTTCCACGTCGTGGAGGAGGGCGGCGGCTTCCATAATTGCCTTGTCTTGATCGGATAACGCTTCAAACTCCGGGAGTTTACGCAATTCCTCCAAGACCATTCTTGTATGTATGGCAACATTGCCCTCGCCATGATAAATGGGATCCTGGGGGACATCCTCCATGTCCTTGATCCAAGGGAAGGTGTCCCGCAGGTAGTCCCAGTCGGTATTTTTTGATAATGTCCACATGTTGTTTTAGGATTTTTTGTTCCAAGTTTCCCAATTTAATGCCGCGCGTTTCCAGTTGCGAGCCCAATGCTCATCCGTTTTTACGTGATCCTCACGAACGTACTTGAAAACATTGTATTGCATTTCCTTGACGGGAAAAGCCTCCATGTTCCGCGTTACGATACCTTCCATGGTACAAGGTTCTTCCGTAAATACGTCCACGGAATCAAAGGTGCTTGGCTCACTTACCAAAGAAAGTACGCTTGCCCTGACGAAAGCTTCGCTGTCCGGTTCTTCTTCCGCTAAAACGGGAACGGTGCTTAAGCCATAGAAATCAGCATAGAATTCAACTTCTTCCCAAGACAGCCACATGTCCTTTTCGCGTACCGCGAATACATGGAAGTGTTCATCCAAATCCTTGTACTCAATGGAGTGGATGGCGTATAGGTTTTCACCAAAAATTTCGATATCACCAATGTCGTTTCGCATCCAAGCCCAACGTTCCTTGAGGTAATTTGCCCAAGGGTGCGCCGTGGGTGCGGTATGGGAACGGGAGAATACCCCGTATTGATTGATACAGGAATTTTCACCATCCAGTTTTTCCGTGTGGATGACTTTTTTCATATCGGACATATCCTCCCACCAATTAAAATTTACACGATCGTCATTGGTGGTACCCGGTGAAAACGGGAAATGGTAAGTCCTTCCGTATTTTTTAGAGAGACTCATGATGGTCAATATTATGCTACGGGAGTAGCAGATTAAAGATAGATACTTCAAGTACATAAATCGTCAAACGTAATACCCGTACCGGTATTAACATTTGAAAAAGACTGATATGTATACCCTGAATTACATGACCATTTATTTTCGGAATTAATTCATCTACATCGTTTTAAGAAGAATGGTTCCCTACCCGACAGAAGCCCTTTCAAAATTATTAACGTGGATTTAAGATTTTAATGTGATACTTCTTTCCGAAATCTCCGTCTTATATTGTGAATCCTAATTACTAATGGATTTGAAAAGTTATACGAACATGAAAAAGCTATTCTTTATTCTTCTTGCCCCTTTGATGGTAATGGTTAGCTTCTCCGCTGAAGCACAAACTGAAACTAAGCCAGCTAAAGCAACAGAAATACAGGGAAAAAAATTAAATGATAATCAGCTTCAAAAGCTGAATCGACATAAAAACATCCAGTCTCCCGAGCAAGCCGCGAAGCGCTATGCCATGAATGCCCAAAAGCGTTTGGGTTTGACGGATGAGCAAACCACTAAGGTGGAAGCGGAGCGTATCATTTTTGCCAATAAGATGCAGGAATTACGCAAGTCCGCTCAAGGAAACGATAAAATGAGCTACCGTGACGAAATGATGGTCCTGGTAAAGGATTTCGAAACGGGCTTAAAAGATATATTCACTGCGGAGCAATACGAGCAATTCTTGAAAACGATGTCTCGTAGCGCAAGAATGGAGAGAAGTGGGCAACGTCCTGCTACTACCGCTCCGCTTAAAGGAAAATAATCAGGGTAGTTTTTCATGTGTTCTGTTCTAAGCCGCGCCGCCCTGGCGCGGCTTTCTTTTTTCGTGCTTATTCCGACAAATTCCCAACCATATTTTTTATAGCTTGCACCCCGAGAGAAGTTAAGGGTGCTTATGGCATTAGATGCTCCGGAAAAATCCGGTAAAGGTTGGTTAAATAAAAGGGCAATAATCCTGTTGTTTATCGCGAACTCCATTTCAGGGGTTGCGCAGGGGATGACCATGTTCGCTATTCCTTGGTTTCTTGCAAAGGAAGGCGGCGGAACCGCCTTCGGTTACCTCTATGCGGCAATTACCTTGGTGTCCTTGGCATGGGGTCCTTACTCCGGGACATTGGTGGACAAGCACGATCGCAAGAAGGTCTTCTTGGTTCTTAATTTGGTAATGGGTATTCTGTTGTGCTTGGTAGCCGCTTTTGGTTTTTCAAACGGGGGTGTTCCTTGGGCAATGGTAGGATTCGTGTTCATGGCAACCTTCATGAATTACAATTTACATTATCCCAATCTCTACGCTTTTTCCCAAGAAATTACCGAGCCTGAGCATCATCAAAAAATTACCTCCTACTTGGAAATACAAGGGCAGGTAGCAAGTGTCCTTGCCGGCGCGGGTGCCGCGCTTTTGATGGAGGGCACCATAAACGGGCATTCCACTATTTTCGGTTTCCGCTTGGATTTGGGTTTTGATATAAAGGCATGGAGTATCCAGAAGGTTTTCTTGGTGGATGGTATGACCTACTTCGCTAGCTTCCTTATCATTTGGTTTATTCGGTATAAGTCCTTGGCGGAGCGTAGTAATGAATCCGGAAGTATTCTTTCCCGCTTGAAAACGGGCTTGGATTTCCTTCGCGGCAATCGCCCGATATTTGTTTTCGGAATTGCTTCCTATGCCATTTTTATATGCGTTTTGGTAGCGGCATTTTATATCAATCCCATCTACGTGGACAAGCACTTGAATGAGTCCATTGCCGTCTTCGCTTCTTCGGAAATGTATTACGGGATTGGTGCTATCCTAGCGGGCATCGTAATTCGCTACGTATTTAATGAAAAGCGAATCGGGATACCCGCCTCCATCATTATCATGACGTTTGCCACCGCCGTTTTATTTGCGGTACTGAATGTAACGACAAGCAATTTCGTCTTCTACCTCATGCTTTTTATCCTAGGTTTGACCAATGCGGGAACACGGATACAAAGGGTTACTTTCCTTTTCAGGAATGTACCCAATCAATATTACGGAAGGGCAGGAAGTATATTCTTTGTGGCGAATATCTTGTTCCGGATATTCTTTATCGGAATATTCTCCCTTAGCTTTTTCCAAACGGATAATAACGTGATCCACACCATGGGAATCATGGCGGTATTCCTTGTTATTAACGGCTTCGTTTTAATGGGCGTGAACGGGAAGTTGGCGAAAGCTTAAATATGCTTTTATCCTAAAATCTGCTCGTAATGCGCCTTGGTTTTTACTTTCATGATGACCTCTTCAATCTTTCCTTCTTCATCAATGATGAAAGTGGTGCGGTGTAAACCATCATATTCCCTGCCCATGAATTTCTTAGGCCCCCAAACACCGTATGCTTGGATGAGTTGATGATCCGTATCGGCAATAAGATCGAAGGGAAGTTCGAATTTGTCAATGAAGTTGTTGTGCTTCTTCTCTGAATCCGGGCTTACGCCAAGGACGGCGTACCCTTTATCCAAAAGGTCTTGGTAATTATCACGAATATTGCAAGCTTGGGCGGTACAGCCGGGGGTGTTGTCCTTGGGATAGAAGTAGAGGACCAGTTTTTTACCCTTGTAATCGGAAAGGGAAACGGATGCTCCGGTTTGGATTTTGGCTGTGAAATCAGGGGCGGTATCGCCGGCTTTTAGATGAGTGATCATGACAAAGATTAAAACTGTTTTTTAATTGAAATTCTTTTCTAAACCTAAATGAAAAGAGCTTTTGCCTGCGATTTGTTCATTTTCTTTGCTTGCCCAAAGAAAACGAACAAAAAGAATTCTGCATTGGTCACCCTGAAAATTTCTAGGAATAAGAAGCAGGGTGGAAATTACTTGAGTCAGGGCGACACCGCTTCCTCTTCTAATTGTAGAGAATGCGCTTGTTTTTTCCTTTTGCTTGAAATCAAAGTGTCACCCTGACTTGTTAGCGGGTGAATTCACGTTCGAAGACGGCTAGGTTTTTTCGTTCGTCACGGACTTCCAAGCGGATGGTGTGCTTGCCTTTTGGTAAGTCTTTTTCAAAACGGTGGGTAAGGACATTATTCCTGGAGTCCCTTTCGAAGAGTACCCATTTTCCGTCGATGTAGCCATCCCAATAAAAGCGGTCGTTTTTCCAAGAGGTTTCGAATTCATCGTCTACCTTAAATGAGATTTTATTGTAGCCCGTCATGTTGGATTTAAAGGTAACGGGTTTGATGCTGGGTGGTTTATCATCCACCATAATGCAAAAATCACCGAGTTTCCTGGCTTCCGCTACGATGTAATCCCCTTCGATTCTTCCGCCTTGGTTGACCGGGATTTTTCCGTTTTCGCAATTTACGATAATCGCCTTGTCCCATTTGTCCTGAGGAAGCCCTATGGGTTTCATCCTAAGAGTGTACCAATCGTGGACCGGGGTGGTTTTGGTTTGGATGCTGTGCACCGGTGAATAAGTCTCCCCGGATTCATCAGGGACGGCGCTGTATTTCAAGTACAAGGTTTCATATAATGTTCCCTTGGGCATGTACATGGAAAAGCCGTTCCTTTCTATGTAATTATCCTCGTTGTAAGGAAGGATATAATTGAATAATTCACCATCCGGTGCCTTGATATCCTTGGCTCGTTTAACCCAAAACCGAAGGTCTGAGGTATTGCCGAAAGGATCGGAAACCCGAAGCGTTATTTTTTGTGTTTTGGAGCTTAATGGTATTACCCCGTCTCCTTGAAGAACCGGATACATGGGGAGGTCATTGCCGGGCATTCGGTAGCAGCGGTTGAACCAAGCCTTGTTTAATAGTTTTTCCCGGTAATCCGTGTGGGCATTGATATAACGGGTGTCATCAAAATCAAATTTTTCGAATTCGGTTTGATGAACGAGGACATCATCCACGTAGGTTTCAATGCCGTAAACCCCGTTCCAATTCGAGGTGCCGTTCATGTGGTCGTAGGCTTTTACCGCTAAGCCCATGCGCCAAGCAGGAACGGTTAAGGTATCACCGCCCACATAGTATCTGCCACTCTTAGACCTTGGGGTGTTCTTGACAATAGAGCCTTGCGCCTCGTGTTTATCATTTAAATAATAGACCTTGATTTGATGAATTTTAGGCGCAACATTATCCGTCATTTTTAGACCGAATAACATCGGGTTTATGGTTTCCTGCGTCCTTGTATCCCTGATTTCAAAATGCAGGTGCGGTCCGAAGGAATATCCCGTATTTCCCATCTTACCAATGACATCACCCTTTTGGAAAGAAAACATTCCTACCGGCGGATTCACGTCAATCTTGAACTCCTCCTGTAGATAATGCTGTTCCTTTACCCACGCCTCAATTTCCGGTGTGAACTTGTGCATATGGGCATAAACCGTGGTGTATCCGTTGGGATGATCAATGTATAACGCTCTACCATAACCACCACCTTTTATGGCAATACGTGAAACGTAACCCTCCGCGCAAGCCAGAAGCGGGTCCCCGATTTTCCCGGACTTGGATTTGATGTCAATACCGGAGTGGAAGTGATTGGAACGCAACTCCCCGAAGGTGCCGGAGATAAGCGGTTTGTGCGCTACCGGATTCCTGAAATAATCCGTAGGGTATTGCTTTAAAGCGGTGCCTCCCTCCTTGAAGGAAATAATAGATAAGGCGAATAAAAATAAAAAGAGTGGTTTCTTCATGAATGCCGATATTGGGTTTCTTCGTGTGGGGATTGCTAAGATAGATCACGGACTAAAATATTCTATAATTAATAGAGGAGATTAAAGAAACGTTTTTCCTTACCTTCGCCCTCTAACCAAACTACCGAATCCTTGACCATACTATCCAATTATTCCCTAGAAGATTGTAATACTTTCGGTATCGCCGCCAAGGCGGAACGCTTTGGTATTATCCAAGCGGAGCAAGATTTGTTCTCCTTGGATTTTGAAGACAATATCCGCGTTTTGGGAGGTGGTAGTAACCTGCTTCTTCCTGATTCCGTTGAGGGCTTGGTTCTTAAAAACGAAATCAAGGGCATAGAGATTGTAGCGGAGGATGATACTTCCGTTTTAGTGGAAATCGGTGGAGGTGAGAATTGGCATGAGTTCGTGATGTGGGCGGTGGAGCATAACTACGGAGGCGTGGAAAATCTTTCCTTGATTCCGGGGACCGTTGGTGCGGCACCTATCCAAAACATCGGTGCTTACGGTGTTGAACTCAAGGACATTTTTGAGGGACTAAACGCTTACCTTTTTGATGAATTCGGGGAGGAGGCATTTACGCCGGAAGACTGCCGTTTCGGATATAGGGATAGTATTTTTAAAAGGGAACTGAAGGGGAAGGTTTGTATTACCCGTGTTTACCTGCGGCTTCAAAAGGCACCGCATAAGGTGAATGTTTCCTATGGCGCTATTTCCAAAACCTTGGAGGAGCGCGGCATTTCCGAACCGAGTATCAAGGATGTGAGTGATGCGGTTATCGCTATCCGTCAAAGTAAGTTGCCTGATCCCAAGGAGATAGGTAATTCCGGTTCGTTTTTTAAAAACCCGGAAATACCTCAAGCGGAATTTGATGCCTTATTGCAGAAATTCCCGAATGCCCCGTCATATCCCTTACCGAATGAAATGGTGAAAGTCCCTGCGGGCTGGTTGATTGATCAATGCGGGTTCAAGGGTGTCCGTTACGGTAATACGGGCTGCTATAAAAACCAAGCACTGGTGCTTGTGAATTATGGTGGTGCTACAGGGAAAGAAGTCTACGATTTTTCGGAAAAGGTATTGCAAACCGTTCTTGAAAAATTCGGTATTCAATTGGAGCGGGAGGTGAATGTTTGGTAGCAATTATTAATGCTTCAATTACGAATTACGAATTGATCAATTACGAATGATTCCATTGGTAATTACGAATTTTACTTTGGTTCGTATTTAAATAAGCTTTACCCTTACTTTGCGTTTTTTGAGCCTTGAGTTGTCTAGTTTTTTTACCAATTGAAATGCTTTTTTCTTGGGTACGGCGACGAAGGCGCAGTCGTTTTTTAATTCAATAATACCAAGCTCGTTTTTTTCTAATTCGCCTTGCTTGAAGAACCACCCTGCGATGTCTCCCTTGGAGATTTTATCTTTTCTTCCTCCTGAAATGAATAGGGTAGATTTCCCGGTAGGTTCCGGTTTGGGTGCCTCTTTTATGGACGCCTTTCTGAGTTGCGGCATAAAGTCGGGAAGGGATTCTTGGTTCCACTTCATGACGTAGGCGGTTCCCTCCTTGTGCATTCTAGCGGTACGACCGTTACGGTGCGTAAATTCTTCCTTTTTCAAGGGAAGGTGATAATGGATGATGAAGTTGATTTCCTGTACATCAATACCCCTTGCGGCAAGGTCGGTAGCAAGGAGTAGGCGATGCGTCCCGTTCCTGAATTTTATGAGGGCGCGTTCCCTGTCTCGTTGTTCCATGCTTCCGTGGAAAGTACCGTGCGGAATGCCCTGTTCCTTTAGGTAATCACTGACCCGCTGGATGGCATCCTTGAAATTGAGGAAAACGATACCTGTTTGTTCACCCAAATGACAAAGTGCCTTGTATAAGGTTTCCAATTTGTCCTTGTCGGGGGAAATGATTGCCTTGATGTCAAGCTTCTTGATGCCCGAGGACAATTTATTGACATACAGAGGATTTGTCATTCCTACAAAACGCGGTAAACGCATACCTTCCGTAGCGGAAGTAAGGATTCGTTTTTCTAAACCCGGAAGGTTTTCGAGAATGTCTTTCATGTCGTCCTCGAAACCGATTTCCAAGGATTTATCGAATTCGTCCAAGACGATGAGTCGAACCGTATCAGGATTAAAAGTACCTCTTCGTAAATGATCCGCGAGACGCCCCGGTGTTCCTACAAGCAGAGCGGGAAGCGTCGCCAATTCCTCGAAATCCTTGGCGATGGGTCTACCACCATATACTACGTTTACCTTGTAGCCGGAACCCATACTTCGGGCTACCTGCTCAATTTGGATGGCGAGTTCCCGTGAGGGGGCAAGAATCAGGGATTGCACGCCTTTTTCCGTATTGTTTAATTGGTCGATGATAGGTAATAGAAACGCTAGCGTTTTACCTGTCCCCGTTGGGGATAACAGAATGACTTCCCCTGAATTTTGCGATATCCGCCTCTTCCTGCATTTCGTTTAATGCGGGGATGCCTAATTTTTCAAGGATGGATGTACGGTTCCTGTATCGGTTTTGCATGGGGCAAAGGTAGGGAATTTATTAGGTCCGGGAGTTTGTAGTCTTGAAAGGAATAATGAGGGGTGGCTCTAGTGGATTAGTTGTTGTGATTGATGTTGTGCTTGTCCTTTTTATACAACAATTACCTTAAACCATTTCAAGGATTTTAGGTTTCTTATTTGTCATGCGCATTCCTAGTGCAACCTTCTAAAATCCTTGTTATGAAGTCATTATTACCCTTGCTTTCTATGTTGTTCCTTGGTTTTTCCTTGGCTTCCCAGACCCAAGTTTCAGGCGGGATATTCCAAAATACCGTTTGGACGCAAGCGAATAGCCCTTATCTGGTAACGGGCGATGTCGTTATTTTCCCGGATCAACGATTAACGATTGAACCCGGTGTTGAAGTACGTTTTACGCCGGGCGCAAAGTTGGAAATCCGCGATGGCGAATTATTCGCGGACGGGGAAAGCGGGAACCCAATCATTTTTACCGCCGATACGGTAGGCACCACATGGGCGGGTATTTGGAATAATAATGTGGAACCGGATTCCTTCGTGTTTTCCATGTCGCACTTTATTATTGAATTTGCCGATACTGGCATCGATTTCGGTGCGGAGTACGCGAGTACTTCCATTTCGAATGCCGAGTTTAGATTTAACGGAAGAGGAATATACGATGGCGGGCAAGGCTACCATTGGATTAGCGTGTATGATTCCCAATTTACCGAAAACGGTGTTGGTATGGAGGGACGGATGTCCGTATGGAACTCCCGTTTTGACGGTAACGGAACCGGCTTCGCTAATCCGCTTTCATTTCAAAACGTAAGTGCGGGAGGTCGGGTTATTAATTGTGTTTTTGATAACAATGAAATTGGGGTAGGAACCATCGGGCAAATTATTACTTATGCCAATATTCAAAATAGCCAATTTAATTATAATGAGAAGGCGGTGTATTTATATTGGACGGATACGGAAAATACGACCATTAGTAATTCAACCGAAGTAGGTTTGTTCCTGCAAAAAGGAACGGTTACGAATTCCGATTTTAATGCCAATAAAATAGGGATTCAAACCTCCTTGTATCCCTACGAACTTTATGTGACGAACAACCAGATTAACCAAAACGAAACGGGCATTCAAGTAGACGGTGCGGGTGCCTTTATTTCGGAAAATACCATTTGTAATAATACCTTATTCAATGCCTCCATTACTACGGAGGAGGCAGTTGATTTGACGAATAATTGCTGGTGTTCCACGGATGCCAATGCCATAGGCGCAGGGATTTTTGATGCCTATGATGACGTGAGTTTGGGTATCGTAACTTTTGATCCTGTTTCAAGTAATTGTTCCGCGCCTAGTGCCCGTGTCCATCCGGGGGATGCAAATAATGACGGACGGGTAAACGGAAGGGATGTTTTATTCGTCGGAATGATGGACGGAACCGAAGGAGCGCCTAGGGATGTCCAAGGAACGGAATGGGTGAGTCATGATGCCACGGACTGGCAAGAAATATTCTTAAATGAGGTAAACGCCAAGCATGCGGATACGGACGGTAACGGGCTTGTGGATATTGATGATATACAAGCCATCGAGGAGAACTTCAGCCTTACGCATGAAGATGGTGTGGATGATGATTTGCCGCTAAGCGATCAGGAAGGGGCTTCCATTTATTTGGAAAGGGTTTCCCAAGAAGGGGACTATACTGAATTCGCGATTATGAACGAAGGAGCGATTCAAGACCTTCGGGGAATTTCCTTCCGTTTGGTGTTTGATGGTGTGGATGTACAAGAAGATTCTTACGCATTATCCGAGACGGATTCGTGGTGGTTAAGCGAGGGGCAAAACCTATCCTTTTCAAGGAAGGAAAACGAGGTTGCGGTCTTGGATGTTGCTGTTGCCAAATTGGGTGTTGCACCTGCAACGGGTGCAGGAACCTTGTTCCGTTTAAACGTAATGATTCCTGAGGCGATTACGGATTATGAGCTTCGTATGGAGGATTTAATGATTGTAAAT
>JAHDDF010000083.1 GCA_020629475.1 Saprospiraceae bacterium | reverse complement strand
TCACCCGGAGCCAAGTTAGCGATGGTCCATGTTACGATACCGCCGGCTTCAGTACCACCGTTATCAGCGGATACGAAACCTAGACCACCGGGAAGTACATCCTGGATGGTGAAATCGAAGGATGGTACATCCCCTTGGTTTTTCACTTGAATCAAGTATGTAACCTCATCGTTCGGTCCAACGGTAGCGGACTGTCCGGGAGCCAAGGTCTTAATCAAGGCAAGGTCGTACTCGATATCCAACTCAACATCCTCGAAGTCGTTATCATCCTCGTCGTTAGCAGGATCATCCAAGGTGATGTCATCGTGATCGTCAACATCATCATTCGGAGGCGTTCCTGTTCCTTGACCATCATCGTTACCGGTGTTGGTATCAGGAGTGGAATCCTCGTCTTGCTCAGGTTGTCCTGTGCTTGGGTCGATACCGTAATCCTCGGAAGAATCCTCGGTTACCTCTACCCAGTTCCTGTATGGACGAAGCGTAGGATCGGAGATTTCAACGGTCAATGTCAATTGAAGTTGAGCTCCAACAGCTAAGTCATCAATATTCCAAGTAACCACACCACCTGCTTCAGCACCACTTGCGGAAGCGGAAACAAAGGTCATACCCGCAGGAATTTGGTCCTGAACGGTGAATGCCAATGTCGGTACGTCACCTTGGTTGGCAACGGTGATTACGTATTGTACTTGGTCACCCACACCAACAGTAGATGCTTGACCGGGTGCCAATTCTTTGATTAATGCAATATCATAGTCGATATCAACATCGAAGTCCTCGAAGTCGTTATCGTCCTCATCATTCGCAGGATCATCCAAGTCGATGTCATTGTGGTTGTCCACGTCATCGTTCGGATCATCAGATCCTGTACCTTGCTCGGTATCGGAACCGGAATCATCATCCGGCGTAGAATCCTCGTCTTGCTCAGGCTGACCGGTAGTCGGGTCAGTACCGTAATCCTCGGAGGAATCCTCGGTAATCTCAATCCAGTTACGGAACGGACGTAAGGATGGATCCTCTACTTCAACCGTTAGGCTAAGCGTCATTTGAGCACCCGGTGCCAAATCAGCAATAGTCCAAGTAACGATACCACCGGCTTCAGCACCTCCGTTATCGGCAGATACAAAACCAAGTCCCGCAGGAACAACATCCTCTACGGTGAACTCAAGAGATGGAACATCTCCTTGGTTCTTCACGGTGATTTGGTAAGTTACCTGTGCACCCGGCTCAACGGTAGCCGCTTGACCCGGAGCCAACTCCTTGATCAATGCAAGGTCGTACTCGATGTCAACGTTCACTTCCTCGGAATCATCATCATCCTCGTCAACGGTTGGGTCATCAACACCAGGACCGTCATCGTTACCGTCATAGTTGTCAGGATCGGAATCAACATCCTCTTCCGGCTGACCGGTATTCGGATCGTCACCGTATTCATCAGCGGAATCATCTGAAATCTCAGTGTGGTTCAAGAACGGACGCTGGAACGCGTCATCGATTTGAAGTACCAAGTTCAAGGTATAAGTACCACCTACAGGGATGGAAGCAAGGTCGGTCCAAGTAACGGTACCACCTGCTTCAACACCACCATCAGAAGCGGATACGAAGCTCATACCTGCAGGGATAATATCCTCTACGCTGTAAGCGAATGTTTCAACATCACCTTCGTTGGTTACAACGATATCGTAGGAGATAGGCTCACCCAATCCTACTACCGCATCTTGTCCGTCGGAAAGTGATTTCTCAATCGCCAAGTCATAAACGATGTCGATATCCACATCGATGAAGTCATCATCGTCTTCATCAACGGTTGGGTCATCAACACCGGGACCGTCATCGTTACCGTCGTAGTTATCCGGATCGGAATCCTCATCCTCTTCAGGTTGACCCGTTTCAGGATCGGTACCGTAATCCTCAGCGGAATCATCAGTGATGTCCACGTGGTTACGGAAAGGTCCTTGAGTAGCGTCATCAACGGTAACCGTCAATGCCAAGTCGAAGGTCGCGCCCGGTGCCAAGGAAGGCAGGTTAGACCAAGTAACCACACCGTTAGCCTCTACCCCACCGTTATCGGAGGATACGTAGGTCATACCCGCAGGAATAACATCTTGTACTTCGTAATCGAAGGACTCAACATTACCCTCATTGGTTACAGTAATTACGTATGATACTTGAGGATTCTCAGGTGTTACGATTTCAGCTTGACCCGGAGCAAGCTCCTTAGCGATAGCCAAATCATAGTTCACGTTGATTTCGATATCCTCGAAGTCGTTATCATCCTCGTCGCCCGCAGGGTCGTCAAGGTTAATATCATTTGTATTAGAAACGTCATCGTTCGGATCCGTACCCAGTCCTTGACCGTCATCGTTACCGGAATCGGTATCAGGTGTGGAATCCTCATCCTGCTCAGGCTGACCGGTTCCGGGATCGATACCGAAGTCTTCGGAAGAATCCTCAGTAATCTCAGCCCAGTTACGGAACGGACGTTGTGTAGGATCAGTGATTTCAACCGTCAAGTTGATATCCAATGTTTGGTCAGGATCCAAGTTAGCGATGGTCCAAGTAACGATACCTGCCGCTTCCGCTCCACCGTTATCGGAGGAAACGTAAGTCATACCCGCAGGAATAACATCTTGGATGGTGAATTCACCGGAAGGAACATCACCTTGGTTCTTAACGGTAAGAACGTATGATACTTCCGCGTAAGGATCAACGGTCGCATCTTGACCCGGAGCCAATACCTTAATCAAGGCAAGGTCGTAATCAACGTCAACTTGTACATCCTCGAAGTCGTTATCATCTTCATCATTGGCAGGCTCATCCAAATCGATATCATTGTGGTTGTCCACGTCATCGTTCGGAGGAGTACCTGTTCCTTGATCGTCATCATTACCTGTATTGGTATCAGGCGTAGAATCCTCGTCTTGCTCAGGCTGACCGGTAGTCGGGTCAGTTCCGTAATCCTCGGAAGAATCTTCGGAAATTTCAGCCCAGTTACGAAGCGGACGCTGAGAAGCATCATCCACTTGTAGTTCAAGGGTCAAGGTTTGCGTTTCACCCGGAAGCAAGTTCGGAAGATCCGCCCAAGTAACGATACCACCGGCTTCAGCACCTCCATTGGAAGCGGAAACGAAGCTCATACCGGAAGGAATCTGGTCAATTACGGTGTACTCGTAAGACTGAACGTCTCCTTGGTTCTTAACGGTAATGGTATAAGAAACGGTAGCACCCGGAGTTACGGTAGGCATTTGTCCGGGAGACAATTCCTTAATCAATGCAAGGTCATAGGATACGTCAACGTCGAAGTCTTCGAAGTCGTTGTCATCCTCATCGTTTGCAGGATCATCCAAGTTGATGTCGTTGTGGTTGTCCACATCATCATTCGGATTATCGGAACCTGTACCTTGCTCGGTATCGGAACCAAGGTCGGTATCAGGCGTAGAATCATCATCTTGCTCAGGTTGACCGGTAGCAGGATCGTTACCGTAGTCCTCTGAGGAATCTTCGGTAATCTCAATCCAGTTACGGAACGGACGCAAGGAAGGATCGTCAACCCTAACGGTTAAGCTAAGGGTTTGCGTCTCACCCGGCTCCAAGTTCGGAAGGTCAGCCCAAGTAACGGTACCACCTGCTTCGGCACCTCCGTTATCAGCGGATACGAAGGAAAGACCCGCAGGAATAGCATCCTGTACGGTGTACAATCTGGATGGTACATCACCTTGGTTCAAGATGGTGATTTGGTAAGTTACCTCATCATTAGGTGCTACAAGAGCTGCTTGACCCGGAGCCAATTCCTTGATCATTGCCAAGTCGTACTCGATGTCAAGGTTTACGTCCTCGTAATCATTATCATCCTCGTCGCCCGCAGGCTCATCAAGGTTGATGTCATTATGGTTGGTGTAAGGATCATTAGGATCAGTACCGAATTCTTGAGCATCATCATTACCCAAGTTGGTATCCGGCGTGGAATCCTCATCCGTTTCACCGAATCCGTAATCCTCGGAAGAATCATCAGTGATTTCCGCCCAGTTACGGTATCCGCGAAGCATCGCGTCTTCAACTTTCAAAGTCAATGCGATATCCAATGTCTCGTCAGGTGCCAAGTTAGCAACGGTCCAAGTAACGATACCACCCGCTTCAGCACCTCCGTTATCGGAAGATACGTAGCTCATTCCCGCAGGAATTTGATCTTGGATGGTGAAATCGTAAGAAGGAACATTTCCTTGGTTCTTAACGGTAATCACGTAGGATACCTCATCGCCGGGAGTTACGGTAGCCGCTTGTCCCGGAGCCAATTGCTTCACTAGGGCAAGGTCGTAATCCACGTTTACTTCGATGTCATCGTAATCGTTATCATCCTCATCGTTTGCAGGATCATCAAGGGTGATGTCATCGTGGTTATCCACGTCATCATTCGGTGGTGTACCGGTTCCTTGATCATCATCGTTACCCGTATTGGTATCAGGTGTGGAATCATCATCCTGCTCAGGATTTCCGTTCGGGTCAGGACCGTAATCCTCGGAAGAATCATCGGAAATCTCGGACCAGTTACGGAATGGACGCAATCTTGGGTCCTCTACCTTTAATACTAAGGTAAGGTCAAGGGTTTCGCCCGGAAGAAGGCTTCCTAATCCTGTCCAAGTAACAACACCACCGGCTTCGGCACCTCCGTTATCGGAAGATACGTAGCTCATTCCCGCAGGAATTTGATCCGTTACATCGAAAGTCAAGGAAGGAACATCTCCTTGGTTAGCCACGGTGATGGTGTAAGTTACCTCAGCACCCGGCTCTACCTCGGTTGCGCCGGAGTGTACCTTGATAAGAGCAAGGTCGTACTCAACATCAACTTGGAAGTCTTCGTAATCGTTATCATCCTCATCGCCGGCAGGCTCATCAAGGGTGATGTCGTTGTGGTTATCAACCGCATCGTTAGGATCGGTTCCTAGACCTTGGTCAGGATCGTTACCCGTGTTATCATCCGGTGTGGAATCCTCATCGGTTTCACCGAATCCGTAATCCTCGGAAGAATCATCGGAAATCTCAGCCCAGTTACGGAAGTCACGCTTGATTGCCTCATTTACACGAACTACCAATGTTACGGTAGTGGTTTCGCCCGGCATTAGGTTATCGATGGTCCAAGTAACAATTCCACCTGCTTCGGCACCTCCGTTGGAAGCGGAAACGAAATCCAATCCACCGGGGATTTGGTCTGTGATGGTGAAGTCGTAAGAAGGAACATCTCCTTGGTTAGCTACGGTAATGGTGAAGGACACCTCATCACCCGGAGCTACGATTGACGCCTGGCCAGGAGACAACTCCTTGATTAACGCTAGGTCGTAGTCTACGTCTACGGAAACGTCCTCAAAGTCATTGTCATCCTCATCATTGGCAGGCTCGTCAAGATTAATATCATTATGATTGTCTACCTGATCGTTCGGGTCTTGACCGAATCCTTGTCCGTCATCGTTACCCGTATCGGTATCAGGCGTGGAATCCTCGTCTTGCTCAGGTTGACCTGTTGCAAGGTCAATACCATAATCCTCGGAGGAATCCTCGGAAATTTCAGCCCAGTTGCGGTATTGTCTTTGTCTCGCATCCTCGACAACTAATTCAAGGGTAAGAGATTTGGTCTCGCCCGGCTGAAGGTTCGCCAAGTTTGTCCAAGTTACTACGCCACCGGATTCAGTTCCTCCGTCGGAAGCGGACACGAAGCCCATTCCCGCAGGAATTTGGTCAACAACGGAGTAGTCATAAGACTGAACATCTCCTTGGTTCTTAATTGTAATGGTATATGAAACGGTAGCACCCGGAGTTACTTCCGCTGCTTGGCCTACGGAAAGTTCCTTCACCAAAGCAAGGTCGTAATCCACGTCTACCTCAATATCTTCGTAATCGTTATCATCCTCATCGCCGGCAGGCTCATCAAGATTGATATCGTTGTGGTTGGTGTACGGATCGTTAGGATCGGTTCCGAATCCTTGAGCATCGTCGTTACCCAAGTTGGTATCCGGCGTGGAATCCTCATCCGTTTCACCGAATCCGTAATCCTCGGAGGAATCGTCAACGATTTCCGCCCAGTTACGGAAGTTACGGAATACCGGATCGTCGATTTGAAGGGTAAGGGTCAATACCGTGCTTTCGCCCGGAGCCAAGTTATCCACGGTCCAAGAAACGATTCCGGCTGCTTCAGCACCGCCGTTATCAGAGGAAACGTAGCTCATTCCCGTAGGAATTTGGTCTTGGATATCGAAGTCGTAAGAAGGAACGTTTCCTTGGTTTTTCACTTCGATTTTGTAGATAACCTCATCACCGATGGAGAAAGGTTGAGTTTGACCCGCGCCCAAAGTTTTCACAAGAGCAAGGTCATAGTCAACATTTACGTCAGTGTCTTCAAAGTCGTTATCATCCTCATCGTTTGCAGGATCATCCAAGGTAATGTCGTTGTGGTTATCAACGTCATCGTTAGGATCGGTTCCGGTTCCTTGCTCATCATCGTTACCGGTATTGGTATCAGGAGTGGAATCCTCATCGGTTTCACCGAATCCGTAATCCTCGGAAGAATCATCGGAAATCTCAGCCCAGTTACGGAAAGGACGAAGTCTTGCGTCATCAACGGTAACCGTCAATGTCAAGTCTTTGGTCTCCCCTACCGCTAAGGAAGGAAGATCCGTCCAAGTAACTACGCCGCCCGCGTTCACACCGCCATCGGAAGCGGAAACGAAGGTCATTCCCGCAGGAATTTGATCCGTTACGTTATATCCGAAGGACTGAACGTTTCCTTGGTTGGCAATGGTAATGGTGTAAGTCACCTCATCACCAGGCTCAACCGTATCCGGACCACCACGTAGTTTGATAAGCGCTAGGTCATAATCCACATTCATGGTAAAGTCCGCGTAATCGTTATCATCCTCGTCACCCGCAGGATCATCGATGTTCACGTCGGTCTGATCAACTACGTCATCGTTAGGATCTTGACCGAAGCCTTGAGCATCATCATTACCTACGTTATCATCGGGAGTGGAATCCTCATCCGTCTCACCGAATCCGTAATCCTCGGAAGAATCATCGGAAATCTCAGCCCAGTTACGGAACTGGCGAAGAACAGGATCGTTAGCTTGGATGGTAAGTGTTACAGTGGTTGTTTCACCCGCATCCAAGTTAGGAATGGTCCAAGTTACGATTCCACCGGCGTGCGTACCTCCGTTAGAAGCGGAAACAAAGCTTGTTCCGGAGGGAAGTTGATCCGTAATGGTGAAATCGTAGGAAGGAACATCTCCTTGATTTTTCACATCGATTTCGAAGGTCACTTGATCGCCGGGCTCTACTTCTGTTGCTTGACCGGGAGCCAAGTTTTTCACCAATGCAAGGTCATAATCAACATCAACGGGAACATCCGCATAGTCGTTATCATCCTCATCACCGGCAGGCTCGTCCAAGTTGATGTCATCATGGTTATCCACTTGGTCGTTCGGGTCTTGACCGAAGCCTTGCTCATCATCGAAACCTGTATTAGTATCAGGTGTGGAATCCTCGTCCGTTTCGATGTTTCCATCAGGACCGGGACCGTAATCCTCGGAGGAATCATCGGAGATTTCCGCCCAGTTACGGAAATCCCTTAGACGTGGATCGTCTATTCTTAATTCAAGGGTAAGTGTTCTTACCAATCCCGGCTCCAAGTTTGGAAGATCATTCCAAGTTACGATTCCACCGGCTTCAGTACCGCCATTAGAGGCGGATACGAAACTCATTCCCGCAGGAATTTGGTCGGTTACATCGTAGGTAAAGGAAGAAACATCTCCTTGGTTTTTGATCTTGATATCGAAAGAAACAACATCACCGATGGAGAACTCAATCGGTTGACCGGGTGTCAATGTTTTAATCAAAGCCAAATCGTAGTCAACGTCAACGTTTACGTCTTCGAAGTCGTTATCATCCTCATCATTGGCAGGATTATCAAGGGTAATGTCGTTGTGGTTATCAACGTCATCATTAGGATTGGTACCCGTACCTTGACCCGGATCCTCACCAATATTGGTGTCCGGTGTGGAATCCTCATCGGTTTCACCGAAGCCGTAATCCTCGGAGGAATCATCGGTAATTTCCGCCCAGTTTCGGTAAGGACGAAGGGTTGGGTCGTCTACCCTTAATACAACGGTAAGTTGTTGTGTAGCACCAGGCAACAAGTTTGGAAGATCGGTCCAAATTACTTGGTCGCCAACAAGCTGTCCGCCGTTATCGGCGAATACGAAGCCCATTCCCGCAGGAATTTGATCCGCTACATCATAACCGTAAGAAGGTACATTACCTTGGTTATTGATGGAAATAACGAAAGTTACTTGGTCTCCCGGTGAAACAACCGCAGGACCTTGACGCTCCTTGATAAGCGCTAGGTCATAATCCACGTTCACCTCGAAGTCTTCGTAATCGTTATCATCCTCATCGCCGGCAGGCTCATCCAGGTTGATATCGTTATGGTTGGTGTATGGATCATTTGGATCAACACCGAAACCTTGAGCGTTATCCTCACCCGTATTGGCATCAGGCGTGGAATCCTCATCCGTTTCTAGTGTACCGTCAGGACCGATACCGTAATCCTCGGAGGAATCATTGGTAATCTCAGCCCAGTTACGGAACTGGCGCTCGCGTGCATCCTCTACCTTAACGGTAACGTTCAACACCTGCGTTTGACCGGGAGCCAAGTTCGGAAGATCATTCCAAGTAATCACACCATTGGAGTGGTTACCGCCGTTGGAAGCGGAAACGAAGCTTACACCGGAAGGTAATTGGTCTTTAACATCATAGTTAAAAGAAGGAACATCACCTTGGTTCTTAATGGTGATTTGGTAACTCACGTTAGCACCGGGCTCAACCACGGATTGCTGACCGGGAGCCAATACCTTAATTAAGGCAAGGTCATAATCAACGTCCACGTTTACGTCCTCGTAGTCGTTATCGTCCTCGTCACCCGCAGGGTTATCAAGGTTAATGTCGTTGTGGTTGGTGTATGGATCGTTAGGATCATTTCCTGTTCCCGGACCGGGATCCGTACCTAGGTTGGTATCAGGCGTAGAATCCTCATCCGTTTCACCGAAGCCGTAATCCTCGGAGGAATCATCGGTAATCTCGGACCAGTTACGGAAAGGACGCAAGGTTGGGTCATCAACCTTCAATACTAAGGTCAATTCTCTTGTCTCACCCGGATCCAAGTTGGAAAGGTTATTCCAAGTCACGTTGTTGGAACCCGCGCTATACAATCCGGAATCGGAAGCGGAAACGAAGGTCATACCTAATGGAAGGCGGTCCATTACGTTGTACAACTTGGAAGGAACATTACCTTGGTTCTTGATGGTAATGTTGAAAGTTACGTTTTGATTAGGCTCGACTACCTCGGGGCCTTGACGGGTCTTGATCAATGCAAGGTCATAGTCCACGTTCAAGGTAACGTCTTCGTAATCGTTATCATCCTCGTCACCCGCAGGGTTATCAAGGTTGATATTGTTATGGTTGGTATACGGATCATTAGGATCAGTACCGAAGCCTTGCGCGAAGTCTTGTCCGGTAACGGAATCCGGCGTAGAATCCTCATCCGTTTCGCCGAAGCCATAATCGGAAGCGGAATCGATGGAGATTTCCGCCCAGTTACGATAGTTTCTAAGTTCAGCGTTATCCGCACGAACTACAAGTGTAATCGTTTGGATGGCGTCCGGTGCCAAGTTGGCAAAGTTCCAAGTAACCGTTCCGTTGGAGTGTGAACCACCTGCATCATCGGAAACGTAGGTTAAACCGGCAGGAATGCGATCCGTTACGAAGAAATCGTAGGAATCAACATTACCCTGGTTTTTAACGGTAATGGTGTAAGAAACTTGGTCACCCCACTCGATTTCGGACGCTTGTCCGGGAGAAAGGGTTTTGATAAGAGCTAAGTCATAGTTTACGTCGAAGGAAACATCCTCGTAATCATTATCGTCTTCGTCCCCTGCAGGTTGATCAAGGTTGATGTTATTATGGTTGGTAAATGCATCATTCGGGTTTTGACCGAAACCTTGCGCATTATCGTTACCGATATTGGTATCAGGAGTTGAATCCTCATCATTTGTATTATAATCCGCAGAAGAGTCTTGAGTGATTTCCGCCCAGTTACGGAAGTCGCGCTGACGAGGATCGTCAATTCTTAATGTAAGGGTAACGGTTGTGGTTTGGTTAGGGGTTAAGTTACCCATGTTCCAAGTAACGACTGTCCCCGCACCGTTAACGGTACCTCCGTTGGAAGCGGAAACGAAAGACATTCCCACAGGAATTCTATCTTGGATTCTGTAACCACGAGAGTCAACATCTCCTTGGTTTTTCACCGTAATTACGTAATCAACGGTAGCTCCAAGCGTATTCAAGGTAGTAGCTTGACCTGCTGCCAAGGTTTTAATCAAGGCAAGATCATAGTTTACCTCAACGGTTACCGGTTCAGGGTCAGCGTCATCCTCATCGCCACCGGCGTTGTTGATTACGTCATTTACCTCTTGGTCGTTACCGCTGTTGGAGTCCGGTGTGGAATCAACGTCCTCCGGTTGGAAACCCGGCTCGGTTTGAGCGGAGGAGATTTCCGCGCGGTTGGTAAGTACCGCACCGTCATTTAATGGAGAATCCACATCGTATGTAACATCTACGGATTTTTGACCACCGGCAGGAATGGAACCTACATTAATGGTAGCGGTACCGGTACCGGACCAATCACTATCATTAATGGTAAGGCCAACAGGATCGTAATCAGTAACGATTACATTGTTCGCATCTAAGGAACCTTGGTTGAAAACGGTGATGGTAAAGGTTACTTGACCACCCGGCGTTACGATAGCATCCGCTTCGGAAGAAGCCAATACCTTGCGAAGAGCAAGGTCAAAACATTCAACCTTTACTTGAGCGGTACAAGTATTTTGGTTGCCGCACTCGTCTTCCACGGTAAGCGTAACAGGAACGGTTTGACCACACTGGTTACGTTGGAAAGAATTAGGGCTAACGGAAACCAGAGAAACGCTTCCACAAGCATCATTCATATTATTAAGAACGTCATTCGGGTTAATGGAAGCCGTTCCGTTCTCATCCAACTGTACCGTAATGTTCTTACAAGAAACCGTTGGAGGAGTTGTATCATTGATATCGAAGGAAGCATTTTTTGTAGTAGTGTTTCCACAAATGTCCCTAATGGTGTATACCACATTAATAGTACCCGTATTTCCGCATTCGTTCGGATTGAAATTGAAATTAGAAGTAACGGTTACCGGTCCACAATTATCCGTGGAGCAATTCTGAAGTTTGGTAATGTTCTGGTTGTTCCATGCTTGTGCGGCAGACTGATTAGAGGAGGCGGAACCACATTCAACAGAACCATTATCAGGATTACAGGATACGGTAGGATTGGTATTATCGGAGATATTGATATTCAATACAGCTTGGTCGCAGCATGACTCAGCTCCGGAACCACAGTTCAAGCCCGTATTACATACCTCGTATGTAACTTGATCCGTACCACAGTAGTTATTAGAAGGTGTATAAGTAATGACACCATTATTATTAATGGTAGCGTTACCGTTGTTACCGTTATTCACGATGGACCAAGATTCGCCGGATAAAGATGAATCGTTGGATTTCACGTTTTTGGTCAAGGTTGTATTCGGGCAGGTTGTAGCACTATCATTATTTGCAACAGGATCCACACAAACCACACATTCTACGTCAGCGGTAGCGATACCGGCAATTACGTAAGATTGGCCACCAACGGATTGTCCGTTTTGGTTATTACGTGTATCAACAGTAAGATTAATCGTGGAGGTATTGCCCGGAACATTGCTTAGATTTAGAGTTACCATATTTAGACAACACTGATCCAATGAGTTGTCGGGACCATAGATGATTTCACTATCCTGTGATCCACCAGCGTTTGCCGACAGAAGTAGGTATCTTCCATCCGTCGTTAATTCTGAAATAGGAACGGTAACAGTAATATCCCTAGGTGCAACGTCCGTTGGAATAGGAATGGAAAACGTTTGAATATCGTTATAGCCTTTTACTGAGGTAAAAGTTCCGGATTGTGCCGAAGAAGAACTTACATTTCTAAACGCATAAGCAATCAGGGATTGTAATCCGCTATTACTCCCGCAGGATCCATCAATATCATTGGTGGAAACGGAAGAAACAGCACCCGGAATCAATCCGCGATAAACGAAAACATTCGGGCTGGTTCCGGAAATGTTTACGCTACTTAATAGGTAATTGGTACCACCCGCACTTACGGTTACGTAAGGACCGGGGTTTTCGTTCTTATATACTACCTCTACTGCCGTTTGATAAACATTACCCGTATTAGGAATGGAAACGGAAGCATCAGGGTTACCGTTACAGTAATCCGTACCTGAAGGATAAACATCCACTACCCTTGACTGGGGATCACAACAGGTGAAGAACCAATCATCGATTGGGGTAGTAGGTGTACCCAGTGGCGTGAACTCCAAACAGAAGCTGGAAGGTACAACGGATTCCGTTCCACCTGAGGGACATGCATGCGCCACCCTTACCATATCCGCACCATTAGGTAGGTTTACGGAGTTCAAGGAACCTACAATCCACTCATAACATCCGTTCGGAACATCTTGAGTGGCATTGGTAGTAGCTTGAAGCGTACCGTTGCGGAAGAACTGAAGTTCCCACTGCTCGTTATTTTGGCTGGTGATTCCACATCTACTAGGATATCCATCCGCGGATACGTACTCCGGAATGGATACTTGAATGGGACCGTTGTTTTTGAATGCCGCAGGAAGCGCCAAATCAAAAGTTTCAGGACAAAGCAAGCGTCCACCGGGAACATCATCACTAACGAACTGTGAGCTACTGTTCAAGTATACGTCACCGTCCCAAACGAAATCCGCCCCGGAACAGGAAGGCGCAGGAGGCAATTCCGGTGTGGAATATCTGAAGCATACTCCGGTAGGATATACGGATTCAGTTCCTGAAGAGGCACAGTGCACAAAGCGAAAGCTTGTGGCACCATTCGGTAGTGTAACACTACTTAGAGAACCTGTTCTCCAAGCGAAGTTACATCCATCTGGGACGTCCGCGGTACAACCGGAGGAAGCCACCACGTTGCCGTTCTTCATGAACTGGATTTTCCAAGTCTCATTCCCCTGGTTGGCGTTTTGCCTATTACAGTAACCATCGAAGCTAACGTAATCAGCGATCTCTACGTTAACTCCGGGGTTATTGAATTGCCCGGGAAGGGAAATCTCATTGGAAATCCCATTGGAATAAAGCTTTTGGAAGTTTGTAGCAACATCACATTCCCCACTTAAGGAG
>JAHDDF010000082.1 GCA_020629475.1 Saprospiraceae bacterium | reverse complement strand
TAACGCCCTTTACCTTGGATCTAGGTTTAGAGGTGAGAGGCTACGTAAACGGTGTGGCACCAAACGTAACGGTTGATATCGGCCTCGGGAAATATAAGAACAGTGCCATACAAGGGCGCCTAGGTTGGAAATACGCCAATTTAGGAAACAGGGGTTTGCACGAATCCGAGGACGGGACCGGCTTTGGTGGCTCCTTGGGTTATGCTTACTATTTTAATGCCCCGATGAAGGGCGTTTACTTCAGTAGTGAAGTTGAAGTATTCAGGATGAAGTACAACCACCGGAATTCAGGCTTTGACGAAATGTTGGATACCCAAGATGATGAAACCGGGGAAACCAAACTCGTATCCCTTGTGCCCGCAATCGAGGTAGGATACAAGATTAAACCCGGTGGCGATAATAAGGTGTTCGTTAACCTGTCCGCCTCCTTCGGTTGGGGTATCAACCTCCTTGAAAAAGGTGAGGCAGTAGGCGGTGATAATGCCTTGTTTTTCCTAGGGGCGGGCTTCGGGTATAGACTTTAAACCAACAAATCCTTAATCTTCCGAACGAATCCGTCCACACCGGCTTCCTTCATTTGTTTTTTCAAGGAACTTGCGTCGGATTTGTCATTGAAGGCTCCAACCACGATTTTATAAACCGTTTTCCCATCCAATTCATTAATGGAAACAATTATGGGTAGTTTAAATTGGCTTTGTAATTTTTCTACCTGGATCAGAACATTACCGTACTTGGCAAAGGCACCGATTTGTACACCATAGCCTTCCGGTTTCTGGCGTTCCACATTGAATCGGAAAATACCCCTACCCTGCTTGATTTGATCTTCTACGTCCTTGGGAGGTGTTACCGGACCGCCATCCTTCATTCGGATAGCTTCCGCTACCGCGCGGTCGGCATTTACCCTACCGTAACCGTAGCGCACCGAATGACCATTGGAATCATATGAATTCGGGTTCCCGATTTTATCCGCCGTACGGATAAGGATATCCTTCACCTGCTTGGAAGTAAGTTCGGGGTTAGCGGAAAGCATCAAGGCACAAATACCTGCCACCAAAGGGCAGGCGGAGGAAGTTCCACCGAAATGCTTGTGCTTGGCAGAGCGGTTGGTGCCGTCCCTCCAAAACCTGAAGTCACCGGTTTCCCAGCTAACGCCTTGATCCCACCAAGCACGTGCCGCCGTAATGGGCCAATCACCGTTGGAAGGGGCACATACCGTCACCTCCATTCCTCGGTTGGAATAGGGCGCGTGTTCATCTTGGGAAGTGGATGCCGCTACGGCAATAACATCAGGATGTGCCGCGTAGAAATTCACGAAATCCACGTCCTCGTTTCCTACGGCATAACAAATGACCGCACCTTTACCGTTGCGTCCTTCCCTTGCCGCTTTGGCTATTGCCTCCTTCTTGGCGGCACTGAGGTCAAATCGTGGATCGGTACTTCCCCAAGAGCAACTAATGATATCAGCACCATTATCGGTGGCGTATTGGAACATTTGCTCCGTTGCCCTAAGGCTAAAGGATGTTCCGCTAATGGGCATGAACTTGGCGTTGGGTGCAGATCCTACAATTCCTTCCCCGTTAATTCCGGCAAGGGCAACACTAGCACAAGGCGTACCGTGGGTAAAGGCGGGATCACCTTGAAGGACATTGGAGGATTGCGTCCATAAATCGAAGGGATTTACCACCTTGTCCGCTAAATCGGTATGGGATAAATCAAAACCGTTATCAATAACGGCAATGGTAATATCCTTGGAACCGTAATTTCCTAGTCTTTTCCAAGCATCAATAACTCTTGCGTCAGCTCCTTTGACCAAGCGCTTGTTGAAATCCACTACGAATCCGGGATTTTTCAAATGCCATAAGTGGGAATACAACTCGTCATCGGGTTCAATGAGGTAATGGTCAACGGGAATATCCAGATCCGGTTCCGCGGATTTAACCAAGGGGTATTCCTCCATGGCGGCGGCAACCTTTAAAGGGTTCTTAGAATCCTTGGTTACACTTGCGATAACCGTATTGGCATTCCTGCGCTCTACCAATTTCAAGCAATATTCATCCAATACGATGTTTTGCTCCTCTTCATTGGTCCCTTCATGGAAAATGATATAAATCTCACCCGTTGGGATAATGGGCTTATCACTGCCCTCCACATGATAAATATGGGAACCTACCTTGACGTCCGATTTATCCCTGAGCTTGTCCAATTGCTTATCGCAACCGTCCTTGTCATCCTTCAGTTTTACCACTTCAAAACCGCCTAGATTGGGCATTTCGGTTTTATCAATGGATTTCTCCTTCATGGAGAAGTTTTTCTTCTTGGATTTAATCCCGACCAGCTTGTCGCTTTTGGTTAAATTCAATTTCGCCTTAGCGGAGCGGATGACAATTTTCTTGGAACTCATATAAAGGGTTTTCCCGATGGTTAGCAGTATGTGTAGTGATTCCTAAAAGGCAATTATAACCTTTTTACCAAATGTAAGTAACCGTTTAAATTTATAAAACAATTTATACCCTTCAAGGATGAATTTTCCGGATAACGGAACCATTTCCGGTAAAACGGGGTAATTTCCTTGAGTTCAACAACAGGAAACCACAAATGGCACAGTTAAAAATAAAAGGAAACGATTTGAAAAAGGCAGGCGTCCCCGCGGGACCCTTAGCAGGGCTTGCCGTATCGATTGCCAAGAAGTTTTTCCGTAAGGGAGACGAGGGCAGATTTCTTAGGGAATTGGCACTGGTAGGGAAATCACCGGAGGATTTTGAGGATAATCCGGTGTGGGCTCCCTATGCCAAAAAGCTGAGTGAGCACCGCAGGCAAACCGAGGAAAGAAAGGAGATTGAATTAGAGGAAGAAGCTTTACCTTATAAGTCTTGGGGGAAGGAAGGAATCGAGGAAGGTGCCATTAAGCAAATGGATATCGCGCTCAGGCTTCCCGTTAGTCGTAAAGGTGCTTTGATGGCGGATGCGCACCAAGGCTACGGTTTACCGATTGGCGGTGTTCTAGGCGTCGAGAACGCCGTTATCCCTTATGGTGTTGGGATGGATTTGTAGAATGTGTCTCTCCGTTTATCCGTTACCTCCTTCTAAAATCGAGGAGGACCACAAGAAGCTAAAATCCTTACTGAATGAGAATTCCCGTTTCGGGAAGGCGGTATTTGATGATCCGGACAAGGACCACCCTATTTTTGACCGCAAGGAGTTTAATGAACTCAAGATTTTAAGACGATTGAAGGATAAGGCTTATACGCAACTGGGAAGCTCCGGTTCCGGAAATCACTTCGTCGAATTCGGTGTGGTGGATATTAATTTCAGGGGGCATGAATCCGGATTGCCGGAAGGCAAATACTTATCCCTTTTAACCCACTCCGGTTCAAGGGGCTTCGGGGCAAATATTGCAGGGCATTATACCAAGGTGGCAATGGCTAGGACCTTGTTACCAAGATATGCCCAAAATTTAGCGTGGTTAAGTTTGGATTCGGAGGAAGGTATGGAATATTGGATAGCCATGAATTTGGCGGGAGATTATGCTTCGGCTTGCCATCATGATATTCACCGTAGAATGTCGGATAGTCTTGGCGTTGATCCGCTTGCCATGGTTGAGAACCATCATAATTTTGCTTGGAAAGAAAGGATGCCTGATGGCAGGGAGTTAATCGTTCATCGTAAAGGGGCGACTCCTGCCGGTAAAGGTGTCCTAGGAATCATTCCCGGTTCCATGACCAAGCCCGGGTTTATCGTAAGAGGAAAAGGAGAAACAGGTTCCTTGGCATCCGCCAGTCATGGTGCCGGTCGGAGATTATCAAGGAAGAAAGCGAAGGAGTCATTCACCAAAAAGGACCTTAGGCAAATTTTGAAGAAAGCCGGCGTTTCCTTGATCGGTGGTGGTTTGGACGAGGCGCCGGGAGCTTATAAGGACATCCATAAGGTAATGGCTGCGCAAGAGGATTTGGTGGATGTTTTGGGAGCGTTTTACCCAAGGATTGTTAGAATGGATAATTGATAATACACCCAAAAAAAAAGGGCTACCCGCGGAGGGCAGCCCTAGTGCTATTCAGAAATGCCTTGTTACCGTTTCCGGATAACTCCTACAGGCATAGTTCCGTCGTAATCCCCTTTCAAAACAGGGGTTTGTCTATAATTCGTGTATGAACTTACGTTTTCGCTGAGGTATTTGTACAACTCTTGAAGCATAACGATACCGTCAAAGTTGTAATCCGCTTCACCCTTCAAGCCTTTTAAAAGGTAGTAACTGAACACCCCTTGACGCACTTTCAAGGACTCCAAGGATGTTTCTTCCGGTTTGGAGGAAAGGATTAATGCGGTTCCGGGAGCGGAGTCCTTAAGACCATCATAGAATCTCCCGACCATATCATCAACCTCTCCCCTAGCTGCAAGTGCATAACTCCCTGAATGGCAAGCGTCAGCCAAGAATACTTTATGCTTTGCCTTACAAGAATTGAAGATGTCGTTTATTTCATAATGATACAAGCGGTTGTTAAATCCATCGAAGTCAATGGGAAGGAAACAACCTTTTTGACCGTGACCGGAAAAGTATAGCATTACCATATCTTCAGGTTCCGCTTGACCATAGATTTCTTCCATGGTAACGAGAATACTTTCCCTAGTAGCGTCCTCATCAATGAGGATTCTAAGCTGTTCGTCAGGAACCGCACCGCCCTCCGGGCTTTGAAGGAAACGAGCTAGGTGGAAAGCATCATTATCAGCGTAACGTAAGGCGGGCATATGGGAGTAAGAGGACACCCCGATGATTACCGCCCAAATCTTTGGTCTTTTTAAGGAATTGATATTTGAGGTTTCAGTTTCAGCGACGGTTTGCCGTTGAGGTTCCGGCTTTAGATTTTTGCGTAACATTTGACCGTCCTTCCAAGTTCCGACATAGGACTTCCCGTTGGCGTCCAAGTATGTGCCAAAACCATTTGCTTTACCGCTTTTCCAGAAACCGGTATAATTAGCGCCATTTCCGAAATCAACGTTGCCCCATCCAAAAGGAACTCCGTCTTTAAACTCACCTTCGTAAATGAAACCATTGGTGTAAACGTATCTTCCGGTTCCGTTTTCACAATCCATACGATTGCAATCACGGATCCCGTTTGCCTTCGTTTCCCCCAAGAAAGTACCGTTGTCCCAGATACCTTCCGTTACCGAATCGTCGATATGTTTTAGGACGCCTTTTCCGTGAGGAACATTTCCTACCCAATTTATTTCGAGGATATCACCATTGGGGTAAAACCATTTTCCCATTCCGTCACACTTCCCGTCCTTGAAAAAGCCCTCGTATTTGGAGCCGTCCGGAAATGCCTTAAGCCCGGGGCCGTTTTCACAATCTCCTTGTAGGCAACCGTACTGGATTTCACCCGAATCAATGGTTTTCATGATGAACTCAGAATCCAGGACGTTTCCGGATTCATCAATCAAATGACCATTTTTCCATAATCCGGATTTGACTTTCCCGTCAGGTTCGGTTAGTGTACCCATTCCGTTGGGTAAGCGATCTTCCCACCAGCCGGTGTAGACACTTTTATCGTAGTAAACACAAGTTCCCCTACCTTGAAAGACACCGTTTTGGAAATTTCCCTTATATAAGGTGCCGGACGGGAATTTGAATTCACCATAACCGTCGATACAGTCACCTTTGATGCAATCACCTTGGGCACTTAATAGAACCGGACATAAAAATAGACCAATGGGAAAGAGGAAAAAACGTAAGTAGTTTCTCATCTCAATGCGTTTACAGTTTTCTCAAAAAAAAGCCGGGAGGGTGTCCTTAGTCTCTGTTCGTTTTTATAAATATATTGATTATTTCCATTGAAATGGTAATAATTGACCAAAGAAAAAAGGGAACGGTTTTTGGTGGATAAATAAAATAAGTATGTAAAAGATTGGTATTGTTTGTGTTGTGTCTTTTTAAAGCGTAAAATTATTGTTTAAAAAATCAACCTTATCTTTAAAAAAAGGTGACATTTTAACACAATTGATTATAAAAATATCAATACGTAAGGCGGTATTAGCCAATTTTTATTATTTCAACCAAATGGAAGTCTTGATAATGGGTTTAGGATAATCCTTTCCCGGGATGATGTTTAGTTCTGAGAGTTCCTTGTCCGAGAGCGCGTCCGGTTGGTGGATTTTTTCACCCGGCAATGCCTTAATTTCGGGGAGCCAATGTCTGACGTAATCACCGTTGGGGTCGTATTTTTTTGCTTGGCTAAGAATATTGAAATACCTATTTTCCCTAGGGTCACTTCCTACTCCCGCTACATAGTTCCAGTTGCCGTAATTGCTACAGGGATCGTAATCCAACAGCAAGGATTCAAAGTATTCCGCCCCAATTTGCCAGTTCATTTTCAAGTCTTTCACAAGGAAAGAGGCGACATTCTGCCTTCCTCGATTGGACATAAAACCGGTAGTGTTTAACTCCCTCATATTTGCGTCAATGAAGGGGATTCCGGTTCTTCCCTCCGCCCAAAGGTTGAACAATTTCATGTCCTCCGAAGCAAGGTTGGACTCCCCTTTTGTACCTCCTTTTTTAAATATGGCATTTCCGTGTTTTTTACCCATTAAACGGAAAAAATCCCTCCACATCAATTCAAAAAACATCCAATAGGTAGAGTTGTTGCTACCTTTTTCGTTCTCGTATTTTTTCAACTCTGAAAATATCATCTTTGGGGACAGGCATCCCTGTGCCAGCCAAGGGGAAAACTTGGAGGAATAGTCGGTTCCTAGTAGCCCATTCCTGGTTTGTTTGTATTTTTTGATTAGGTCGGATTCCCAGAGGTAATACCTTAACCTTTTAAGGCCTTCCGTTTCCCCGCCTTGGTAAATGGAGGGATGATCCTCAATATCCACTTCACCGGTTAGATCGTACATTCCCGGTAATTCGCCCGCGTCAACGTCTTTGGAGAATTTGGGAATGGCGTCAGGTGTTTCAAAGGGTTGACGAATCGGGATCATTTTCTCCACCTCCTTTCTGAAAGTGGTGAAAATATCAGGAGTATGTGATACGGGAAAAGGTAAATCTTGGGTGTAGTAGAGCATTTTGCCACGGGAATACCTGATTTCTTGCCCAACGCTCCATAGCTTCTTTTCCAAGGCGTCTTGAACGTCTACTTCTTCTTGGGTCCGTTCCCGATTACAGAAAATCCAACTTGACTTAATGGTTTTTGCCAACTTATAGATTTCCTCCTCGGGTTTCCCGAATCTTAGGATAAGATCCGAACCTTTTTCCCTTAGGGAATTTCGCAGGTCGGCGATGGATTCCAGGAGGAATTTTGCCCGGAACTTTCCCGTTTTCGGAAAGCCGAACTTTGTTTTTTCATGGAATAGCCTTTCATCAAAAACAAAGACAGGATAAATATCATTGGAGACCTCCATAGCCTCATGAAGCGCCTCATTATCATGCAACCTTAAATCTTGTCTGAACCAAACGATAACCCTCCTATTCTTCATGGCAGAAAGTTTATAATGAAATCCAAAGTACCCGTAAAAGTATATTCATATTTCTAACACGAAATATAAGAACGGGGTTTTTACCAAACTTGAAAACTTGAGGAAGGAAATTATTTATTCACTCTCTAAATAAGCTTCGGATTTATCGAGGACGCTCAAGGTTTTCTTGATTACGGAATCGTGCTTGTTCCAAACTTTGTAAAAAGCCTCGGGACCAAAAACGTATTTCCCGATTCCGGATTTGATCCTGAGTTTTAACTCAAATGACAAGCCGTCTAAATCCTCTTCGGAAATTCCGTTCGTACTAGCAATTACGATTTCCTTGAAGGCATCGAAATCCTCATCCGATAATTGGTAATTTCTGGCGAAATTATCCATACCCATTTCGGTTAGGGCATCTCTTCTCTTATCCGCGAAGGGGTAAATGAACCGGCTGATATAATCGTCGGCTTTTTGGTAGGTCTTGTTTTGGTAGACTTTATCCATCGGAACGAAAATATCCGGTATAATACCACCGCCACCATATACCAATCTTCCGTTTACCGTTCTATATTCCGTTGAATCCGCCACAAAAACGGAGTCTTGATGGGTAAGTTCCCCCATCGCCAAACGATCCTCGGCATCATTCCTGTAATCTTCATGATCCTCATAGGATTTTTGGATGAGTCTGCCTGATTTGGTGTAGTAACGGGAAACGGTAAGCCTTAATGCAGAGCCGTCGGATAAATCATATTGCTCCTGTACCAATCCTTTACCGAAGGAACGACGGCCGATAATTAAGCCTCTATCCCAATCTTGAATAGCACCCGCCATGATTTCACTGGCGGAAGCGGAATTTTCATCAATAAGAATGGCTAAGTCATCAATATCGTACCTCAATGGGCCTGAGGTATTGTAGGTTTTTTTTGAGGAATGCTCCCCTTCCGTATAAACCAGGAGGACATCCCTTTGCAAAATGAGCTGGTTCAACATTCGTGTAGCTTCCTTGAGATAACCACCCGGATTTTGCCTTAGATCAATGACCAAATCCTTCATGCCCATTTTGGATAACTCCTCCATGCTGTCCATGAATTCCTTGTAGGTAGTCGCTGAAAAACGGAGGATCTTGATGTATCCCGTCTTATTATCCAACATGGAGACATTGGCGACACTTGGCAATGGGATTCTACCTCTCTTGATTGTTTTGGAAACCAAGCTAGATTCCCCTACCCTTTTTATCCCGATCACAACCTCGGAGCCTACGTCACCTCTCAAGTGCTTTCCAACGCCTTCCGCATCAATTTTTACGCCTGCCACCAGGGAGTCGCTTACCGTAATTATACGATCACCGGATTTTATGCCTGCTATATCGGAGGGACCATCTTTAACTACGGAAAGAACAAGGATTGTATCTTCAACGATTTCGTATTCCACACCGATACCCACGAATTCACCGTCCAGATTCTCGCGGACCGAACTGATTTCTTCACTGGTGATGTAATTGGAATGAGGATCTAATTCATCCAATAAATTATCAATCGCCTTTTCAACTAGCTCATCACGATCTACCTTATCCACGTATTTACCATCAATGTACCTGAGTACCTCTTCGACCCTTCCTGCCCCGAAATTGGAGTACCCCTCGGAGATGGTGGTTCCGTCATCGCTATCGGAAGGAAGTGGAGGTGGTTGTTGAAGGTTATAGCCGATAAGCATACCACCCGCCGCAAAAACGGAAAGCAATAAGGGCATCAATGCCGCCATTGTCTTGTTTTTCCCGCCTTGCTGCTTATACTGAGTCATATGTAAAAAAAGGTTTTCGCAAAGGAAACGGAAACCTTTGTCTTTTCCAACCTATTCCTTTGCTAGTTCAAGGAAAAAGCCGGAAGCATGGGTTTTGAAATCTCATTAAATGCAAGAATACATATTTCGTATTCCATCAAATAAGTCATCGGAAGAGACTCAACCGTTTCAATCACTTCCGTTTCATCTTCCGCTAAGACGGTCGCCCAAACCTTACTTCTATCCATGGATAGTGCGTAAGACAATAGTTTCCTGTCGTTAAAGAGATCATCAATCCGTAAACGTTGCTCGGGAATCAAAGCCATCATGTCATCCGTGAGCTCCGGCACGTCAAATTCCACCATGAATTGGTATAATGCCCTACCCTTCTGTTCCATATGCTTTCTATTGGTAATTTCTCAAAGAACAATCCTTGAGCCTCCTTGGTTCTGCAAAATAGCCTAGCAATACTTACAATATATGTAATCGCGTAATAATAATCATGGGGAATTAGGTCTTGGATTTTCAATTTCCTCAAGAATTGAACAAAGAAATCCGAATCATGTTAGATTTTTCCCATCACTATATCCGTATCGAATCACTTTGATATGGATAAAAAACAAACAGAATGAAAGTAGCCATAATCGGAGGGGGAATTTCTGGTCTTACCGCTGCCTATTATTTAAATCAAGCAGGGATTTCAACAATGATATTCGAAAAATCCGACCGTATAGGCGGAAGGATAAAAACGGATACGATTGATGGGATAAGAATGGATCATGGCTTTCAAGTTTTTCTTACGGCATATCCTGAGGCAAGGGCAATATTGGATTATGACGCATTGCATCTAAAACCCTTTTATGCCGGGGCTGCCGTAGCCACGAAATCAGGTATCAAGCAAATCGGGGATCCTCTAAGGGAACCCGGATTGTTGTTTTCAACCTTATTTTCCCCCTTGGCAAGTATGTCCGATAAGTTCTCCACCCTGGGCGTAAAAAGACGGCTTACGGCGAAACCCGAGAATAAAATCTTTGCCTCGAACGAGGTGGATACAATGACATATTTATCAAATAGTTTTTCCAAGGAATACATTGCCGCTTTTTTTCAACCTTTTTACAAGGGGATTTTCCTGGATGAAAATTTGGAAACCTCTTCACGAATGTTTGAATTCGTTTTTAAAATGTTCTCTACGGGAGAAGCCGCTTTGCCCTTACAAGGGATGGAAGAAATCCCTAAACAAATAGCGAGTAAATTAAAATCCAATGTTTTCTTTTTACAAGAGGAAGTAACGGCATTGGAAAAAGGAAAAGTATATACCTCATCCGGAAGGGAAATAGAGGCGGATGCCGTACTGGTGGCAACGGAAGGAAGCTCAAAAATCAATTCCCGTTTTTCAGGAATCAAGCAGGAGAAACGAAGTGTTAGAAATGTATATTTCTTATCTGATTCCCTTCCTTTCGAAAAGCCAATGGTTATTCTTACGCCGGAATGCGAAATCGTAAATAACATTGCCGTTTTGAGTCAGGTTTCTCCTGCCTATGCCCCTAGGGGGAAACACCTGATTTCGGTTTCGGTCCTAGGAAATCCTGAAATTCCGAATGAATCCTTACCGGATAAAATTTTGGGGGACATCGAACCCTATTTTAAGGGCACGGCGAATTGGGAATTTTTAAAGACCTATGATATTGATTATGCCCTTCCTGATCAAAAATCCGTAAAGGGTGATTTAGATGCATTGGACGTGTCCATTGAGGAAGGAATTTACGTTTGTGGGGATCATTTATTAAACGGAAGTATCAATGCGGCAATGAAATCCGGGCGAATTGCGGCACAAACCATAATTAAGGATGCCCAAAAGCCGAAAATTCCTTAACCGGTAGGATCATTTGTTTGGTAAATGGAATAACTTTGCGGCTTCATTTGGACAACAAAAAAATGATTGCCGAAAATGGATTATAGCCACCTGCTTTCCCAACGTATCCAAAGACTTGAGGAATCCGCTACCATCAAAATGAGCCGCATGGCACGTGAGTTACGTGACAAGGGGCACGACGTAATTAGTTTAAGCCTCGGTGAACCTGATTTTGATACACCTCAACATATCAAGGATGCGGCAAAGCGTGCCTTGGATGAGGGATATACCAAGTATACGCCGGTTCCCGGTCTTCCTCAACTCAGGAAAGCCATCCAAACGAAATTCAAGCGTGATAACGGTCTTGAATTCGGCTTGGATCAAATCGTGGTTTCCAATGGTGCCAAGCAATCCATTGCCAATATTTCCCTTTCATTATTGAATGATGGCGATGAAGTAATTATTCTTGCTCCTTATTGGGTTACTTATTCGGAAATCGTAAAACTGGGTGGCGGTGTCCCTGTAGTTCTGGAATCCGGAATCGAGGATGATTATAAAGTAACGGCGGAGCGTTTGGCTGCGGCAATTACCCCCAAAACGCGCTTCGTTATGTTCTCTTCCCCTTGTAATCCGACGGGTTCGGTTTACACTCACGATGAGCTGAAAGCCATTGCTGATGTAGTGGCTTCCCACAAGGATATCTATATCCTTTCCGATGAGATTTATGAGTATATCAACTTCACCGGAAAGCATGTTTCCATCGGTTCTTTTGAGAATGTCAAGGACAGAACGGTTACCATCAACGGTTTCTCCAAGGGGTTTGCGATGACCGGTTGGCGCTTGGGTTATATCGGTGCACCAAAATGGATTGCCGATGCTTGTAGCAAAATGCAAGGACAGTTTACTTCCGGAGCCAATGCATTCTCTCAAATGGCGGGTGCTTTTGCCTTAGAAGCGGATATGAAACCTACTTCCGAAATGAAGGCGGCTTTCCTAAAGCGTCGTGATTTCATGATTGAGTCCTTGGATGCCATTCCCGGAATCCGCGTAAATAAACCAATGGGCGCTTTCTACATTTTCCCTGACATTACGGATTATTTCGGGACGACTGACGGCACCACGGTTATCAATAACGCGGATGATTTCTGTGAGTACTTGCTTCAAGATGCCTTTGTTGCGGTAGTAACCGGTTCCGCTTTCGGTGCGGATGAGTGTTTCCGTATTTCCTACGCTGCTTCCGATGCGGAATTGGCGGAAGCCGTAAAAAGGATTGCGGCAAGTTGCGCGAAGCTGAAAAAGGTAACGCAAGAGGCTTAATGAGTTCCAAAAGCCGTTAATGATTTTCAAAGGGGTTTTATTGATACAACGCGATGACTTAAATTGTCGTCTGATTTTGTATTGATGGTTGGAGCATGCTTGAACATGTTCTTAAATAAAGAATTGTCATGAGATATTTTGTCCTATCCTTTTTTGCTTTTTGTCTAATGCTTACTTCTTGCAAAGGACCCGCTGAGGCGGTTGAAGTAGTTAAGGAAGAAGCCAAACCAGAAGTAACGGAACCCTCGGAGCCGAAATTGAATGAGTTCGGTATGCCGATTTTGATGGAGTACGAGCCCATGCATATTTCTTTGGGAGATGTGGTTCGTGGTGAGAAAAGGGATATTGAATTCGTTTATACGAATATCGTGAATGAGGATGTAGTGATTGAAATCGTGAGTGCTTGTTCCTGTACGGAAACCGAGTTTACGGTTGGTCGTGTTGAGCCAGGGAAGCAAGGAAAAATCCTCTTGACTTTTGATTCCACTTCCAAGAAGAAATCCGAAACGATTGACGTTGATATTATCCTTGCCAATACTGATCCCAAGAATGGTTATCCTATCGTTGACCGCGTAACATTTGATTACCGATTGGTAGATGAGAAGGGTAACGAAATCAATGAAAAGGAGGATGGTGAGCACTAAATTCCTCATTTCCTTGCTTCTTTTTATTCATCTAATTTTCCTTTCCTGTTCAGGGGGCAAGGCTCCGGAAAAAATAGATTGGCGTTACGCGATTCTAGAGGATCAAGGGTTGGAAATTCATCAAGTTGACTCCTCAGATTTTACATATTTGCTCCACGATTTTTCACTTGACGGTGAGGAAGAAGTTATTGCTCTTTTTTCATTTATGGATAATTATTTCCTTTACGTTTTTGATGGTTTAACGGGTAAGGAATTCAAAATAAATGGCTTGGAAGGACGAATTTCAAGAACAGGTCAACCTGCGGATTTGGAAATTTATAAATATGGTTTCAAGCTAATTTCCATAACAGGAATGAAAAACGAATTTAGGGAAGTCAGGAGCTTTAAAT
>JAHDDF010000583.1 GCA_020629475.1 Saprospiraceae bacterium | reverse complement strand
CCGTTAAAGGCGGGTTAATCTTGTCAGGTAACATCAAAACGAAAGGGATAGGTGTTGTATTTTAACAAAAATCATAATGCTCATTCACATTTGAAGGGATGTGGTGAAATTTCGGTACATACTCTATCTTACGCCTTAGCAAATTGAAAAAATGCAAGAACTATTACAGGAAAGGTTTGAAGGGATATTCGAGGACAATCTCATCAAGGACATTGCCGATGCAGGTCAAGTCCGTCGTATTCCCAAGGATTTCCCGATGATGTCCGTGGGTGAGCCTTTAACCCATATGCCCTTGGTATTGGATGGTGCCATCCGTGTAATGAGTGAGGAAGGGGAAAGTGAATACCTTTTGTATTACTTGGAAACGGGTGATTCTTGTGCCATGACCATGTCGTGTTGCCTAGGCGGGAAACGCAGTCATGTCAATGCAGTAACGGAACAGGATACTACCGTAGTTATGGTACCTGTTGCCAAAATGGAGGAGTGGCTTATCAAGTATCGCTCTTGGCGCGCCTTCGTTTTTGAAAGTTATGATAATCGCCTGACGGAGATGCGCAAGGCGGTGGATGCCCTTGCTTTCCACAACTTGGAGGAACGCCTGTACCTCTACCTCAGGGACAAGGCAATGGTCCTTGGTGGTGCCGAAATAGAAATCACACACTCCCAAATCGCCAATGATTTGAATACCTCCCGTGTTGTCGTGTCCCGACTAATGAAGAAACTTTCCGGTTCCCAAAAAATCGAAACGGGGCGTAACCGTGTTATCATATCCGAATTCTTACCTAAGTAACAAGTGTTACAAGTCATATTGTCGTCCTTAACCATATTTGCATCGCAAATACATTAAAACAATGGAAATACTACTTCAACCTTGGCCTTGGTATGTAGCGGGTCCGCTTATCGCAATGGTAATGTTCCTGCTCTTGTTTTTCGGTCGTTCTTTCGGCGTTTCGGGAAACTTAAGAACCATGTGCAGTATGGCAGGTGCCGGAAAACTCGCTAACTTTTTTGACTTCGATTGGAAATCCCAAATTTGGAATATCGTATTCGTAATCGGTGCCGTAATCGGTGGATTTATAGCCGCTAATTATATGACCTCTTCCGAGGCAATCAACCTAAACCCGAATACGGTAACCGCCATGAAGGAATTAGGGCTCGCCAATCCCGGAACATCCTATTTGCCGGCTGAAATATTCGGCCCCGAAGCTTTAGGTTCCGTGAAAGGTTGGCTGCTTCTCCTAGGGGGAGGTTTTTTGGTTGGTTTCGGGACGCGGTATGCCGGCGGTTGTACCTCAGGACACGCCATTTCCGGTTTGTCCAATCTTCAAGTTCCTTCCTTGATTGCCGTGGTCGGCTTCTTTATCGGAGGCTTGGTCATGACTCACCTTCTTCTTCCTTACATCCTCTAAGAATTACTGAACATGAAATATCTAAAATTTCTAGGCGTAGGCATATTATTCGGAATCGTAATGGCAAAAGCGGAAATCATTTCTTGGTACCGCATTCATGAAATGTTTCGTTTCGAATCCTTTCATATGTACGGCGTTATCGGCTCCGCCGTGATATTGGGCGTTATTTTCGTCCAAATCATTAAGCGAACCAAGATGAAGTCTACTCAAGGTGATGAAATCGGCTTTAAAGCCAAGGACATGGGAATAATCCGTTACTTGGTAGGAGGGACACTCTTCGGCTTAGGCTGGGCACTATCGGGCGCTTGTCCCGGACCTATGTTCGTTTTGGTAGGATATGGTTATATGCCCTTATTAATCGTAATTGCGGGAGCTGTTTTAGGAACCTTTGTTTATGGTTTGGTGAGGGATAAATTACCTCATTAATAAAATAAATCCGAAGGGGGTGAAATTAATTAATGTAACGATTGTTACTAAATTCGGAAACAAACGTTACACCACCAATTTTCCTTAAGTCCGTACCTTGCATTCAAATTCGAATCCAATGAAAATCGAGCAAATTTATACCGGTTGCCTAGCGCAAGGCGCGTATTATATAGAAAGCAACGGCGAAGCTGCCGTAATTGACCCTTTACGGGAGATACAACCTTACTTGGATCGCGCGGAAAAGGACGGTGCCAAAATCAAGTATGTTTTTGAAACGCACTTCCACGCCGA
>JAHDDF010000582.1 GCA_020629475.1 Saprospiraceae bacterium | reverse complement strand
GAAAACGGTTATTGGTATTATAATAAATACGAGGAAGGGAAGGAGTATCCCATCTATTGCCGCAAGAAAGGCTCCTTGGATGCCGAAGAGGAAATCATGCTTAACGTCAATGAAATGGCGGAAGGGCATGAGTATTATGCCGCTGCCGGTTTATCCGTTAGCCCGGATAATAAAATCCTTGCCTTCGGTGAGGATGTGGTAAGCCGTCGTATCTATACCATTCGTTTCAAAAACCTGGAAACGGGTGAGTTCTTGGATGACAAAATCGAGAACGCTAATGCTTGGGGCGCTTGGGCAAATGATAACAAGACCTATTTCTATACCGCTAAAAATAAGGTGACCCTCCTTTCCGAGAAAATCAAAAGGCATACCCTCGGAGAAAGCACGGATGCCACCGTTTACGAAGAAAAAGACAAGTCCTATTATATAGGTGTGTACCGTTCCAAGTCAGGTAAGTTCATCATCATTTGGAACAGTGCCACGCTTACCTCGGATTACCATGTCTTGAACGCGGATGATCCTAAGGGCAACTTCAAAAACTTCACGCCTCGTACCGAGGGCATGGAATATTCCATTGATCACTTCGAGGATAAGTTTTACGTTACCACCAATTGGGACGCCAAGAACTTCCGCTTGATGGAGACGCCGGATAATAATACCGCGCGTGATAATTGGAAAGAGGTAATTGCCCACCGTGATGATGTTCTTCTACAACGCATCGAGCTGTTCGAAAAATACATGGTGGTTAGCGAGCGTAAAAATGCCTTGACTCACCTCCGTATTATTAACCAGGATTCCAAGAAAGAGCACTACATGGAATTCGGTGAGCCGGTGTACGTGGCGGGTATTAATATCAATCCTGAATTCGGTACCAATATCCTTCGTTACTCTTACTCTTCTTTGACTACACCTTCCTCCATCTATGATTATAACATGGATACCAAGGAGCGCGAATTGAAAAAGCAACAAGAGGTAGTAGGTGGACATAATCCGGAGGAGTACCAAGCGGAGCGCCTTTACGTTACCGCCCGTGACGGGAAGAAGATCCCCGTTTCAATGGTGTATAAAAAAGGATTCAAGAAAGACGGTAACGCACCCGTTCTTCTTTATGCTTATGGTTCCTACGGTGCCACCATTGATCCTAACTTTAGCTCCGTTCGTTTGAGCTTGTTGGACCGCGGTTTTGGTTATGCCATTGCCCACATTCGTGGCGGGCAATCCATGGGTCGTGAATGGTACGATGACGGTAAGATGTTCAAGAAACAGAATACTTTTAATGACTACGTGGATTGCGCCAAGTACCTTATTGATAATAAGATTACCTCCGCTGATCATTTATATGCCCAAGGTGGTTCCGCCGGTGGTTTGTTGATGGGTGCCGTCGTAAATATGAATCCCGAGTTATTTAATGGTGTACACGCGGCGGTTCCTTTCGTGGACGTGGTTTCCACCATGTTGGATGAAACCATCCCGCTTACCACCAATGAATTCGACGAGTGGGGAAATCCCAAGAACAAGGATTCCTACGATTATATGAAGTCCTATTCTCCTTATGATAACGTAGAGGCGAAGGATTATCCCAATATGTTGGTCACTACCGGTTTCTTCGATTCCCAAGTACAGTACTGGGAGCCCGCCAAGTGGGTCGCCAAACTAAGAGATAAGAAAACCGGCGATAACCTTCTTCTTTTGGAAACGAATATGGATGCCGGTCACGGCGGAGCCTCCGGTCGTTTCAAACGCTACAAGGAAACGGCACTACAATACGCCTTCTTCATGGACCTAGAAGGAATCACGGAATAATACACTGTCGTTTGAGGTCCCCGACCTCAAACCAGCCCCAAAGGGGCGTCGCATCCAAAGCTGAGGGTTTCAACCCTCGGAATACGAAATAATTATTCACATCCCCGGTGTGCGGTCTTCCGACCGCACACTTTTTTTCATTGCGAGATTTTTTCCCATTGTGAGGTTTTCCCATTGTGAGGTTTTCCAACCTCACAAAAAAACCACACACCAAAACCCGCCCCCAACGCATCTATCCCACCGTAGTCAGAGCTTGTTTAAATTTTGGTCTTTATGTCGAGAAGTATCAATTTTTTGATTAATCGAGGCGAAAAATTGGGATGATA
>JAHDDF010000081.1 GCA_020629475.1 Saprospiraceae bacterium | reverse complement strand
CCTGCATCGGCTAGTGGCAATAATGCTTTCCTAACGATGTTTGAAAGGAGGGTAAGCAAGGCACGGAAATAAATCGCGAAGCGAAGCATGAGGACGAAGAGCTTCCCTTTGGTTCCCGAGAAGTGTTTTTCAGCGAAAATGATCATGGCGTTATAAAAAACACGCACGTAATTCAAACTTCCCTTTTTGGTGCTTTCCCCTTTGTAATGGATAATTGCGGAATCCGCGAAATAGTAATTGTCGTACCCTCCTTTTACGATGCGATAGGAAAGATCAATGTCTTCACCATACATAAAGAAAGCCTCGTCCAATAAACCGATTTCATCAAGCACGGATTTGCGTAGCAGCATATAAGCACCCGCTAGAACGTCAACTTTATGATTCTCGTCTTGGCTCAGGAATCCGAGGTGGTATTGATTAAAAGTTCGCGATTTCGGGAAGAGTTTAGAGAGACCGAACGCCTTGCAAAAAGCGACGAATGGCGTAGGGAAACCCCGTTTGGATTCAGGGAGAAAACGCCCTGAGCCGTCAATCATTTTAATGCCTAATCCTCCCGCATTGGGACGGGCATCCATAAAGGCTACGGATTTTTGGAAGGTATCTTCTTTAACAACGGTATCCGGGTTTAGTAAAAGGACATATTCACCCTTTGATTGACGGATGGCTTGGTTATTCGCCTTGGAGAATCCGGGATTATCCTTGTTGGCAATGAGAATAACTTCAGGGAAGCGTTCCTTGACCATTTCCACGGAATCGTCCGCGGAATTATTATCTACCACGAAAACTTCCGCCTCCATGTTCCGTGTTGCCTTTCGTACGGATAACAATGCCTGCTCCAAGAAGTAGCGGACATTATAATTTACGATGACAACGGATAGCTTCATTCAAGTACTTAGAAAGGGTTGACCACGGAATAGGTCACGATTATTTTCAGACCGAAATGGGATAAACTCTCGTTCATGTTTCCGGACACCCCACCCGAATCGGCGTTTATTTCATTATCCAGTGCATTCAAGGGGACTGAACCCAATACCCAATTGTAATATGGTTTTATCATCAATTTTGAGCCTACTCCCTCCATATCGCCAAAGTAGAATTTAGGACCAAAGGAAACGCCCCAGATGTTTTCTTTAATGGGTGTGTCGTATTCGGCATTACCAATGGAGGATTTTAGTGCGGCACGCGTTTTAGCACGAATCATATTGTATTCCGCGTTTACGTCTAAGCCGAAACCGAAACTATAAGTGGATTGAAAAAATAAACCTGTACCAATATTGAAGGAATTGGTGTTGATTTTAATGTCCCTTTGGTGAAGAGTGTTATCCACCAAATACGAAGAATATCGTTTTCTTGATTTAATATTAAAACCCGTATTAAACGTAAAAGTACCGACGTGGATACCTAATTCACCCATCAATCCATTAGGGTTGCGCATTTTCTTGAAACCTGCATCTATATCCGTTGTATTTATATCGAAATGATCCAAGATCCTGTTTGTAACCTCAAAGTCAATAAAGGCAACGTTGTATCCGGTTCCTAGGTATAATTCCCTGAACTCCCACATGTCTTGGGATTTTGCCGGTTTTGCCAGCAAAATGATGATGGAAAGAATAATGATTGAAAATAGCTTTTGTTTCATCGGCGTTTATTTTTTGAGCGTGTAAGGGGTTCTTGCCATAATGGAACGGCCTAGGGTGGTTTCATCAGCGTATTGGAGTTCCCCGCCAAAAGAAATTCCTCTAGCGATATTACTAATGGAAACATCAAAACCCTCCATTTGCTTGGACAGGTAGAAGATGGTGGTTTCTCCCTCGATCGTAGGGCTAATAGCCATAATGATTTCTTTTGCCTTGCCTTCCTTTATCCTATTAACGAGAGAATCTATATTCAGCTGCTCGGGACCAATGCCATCAATCGGTTTAATGATTCCCCCAAGGATATGATACCTACCTTTGAAATAACCGGTATTTTCGATTGCCATTACGTCGCGTACATCCTCCACCACGCATATTACTTTAGGGTCCCTGGAAGGGTCCTCGCAAATTCGGCATAGGTCATTATCCGATAGGTTGTGGCAAACACTACAAGATTTTAAGTGTTTTTTCATGGCGGTAATGGCTTCCGCAAAATCACTAACCTCCGTTTCGTCACGTGAAATCATGTGAAGCACCAAGCGTAGTGCCGTCTTTTTTCCGATTCCGGGTAAACCGGCGAAAGCCTCAACGGCACGTTCTATGAGTTCCGAGGAAAAATTCATATTTGAATATCTTTATCCCGATCTAGATAAAAAGTTAAAGTATATCCACTACTTTTTCTTTGGGGATTTCACAAAAGTAAGCATTTCATATCGCGTAATTCGTACCATTTATCAATCAAACGGCTTATAAAACCGGGGATATTCCTCTTAAGAAGGAATCCGGGCATACTCTTGGTGAACCTAAAGTGTGATATCCCGTTTTTCCCGAATAGGGATTAATAGGGCGTAATCAGTAATATATAGGGTACTTAATGGATATGAAGTCCAAGGATCATTGCAATTATAAGCCAATATACTGTACCTTTCGGGCTCAAAACACAAAGCTCCTTTAACTATTGATTCCGATTTGTTTAGAATCGTTAAGGAAAACACTTTAAAACCATGGCGGAAGTAATCAGAATGCCAAGAATGAGCGACACGATGGAAGAAGGAAACATCGTGGCATGGCACAAACAAGAAGGTGACGCAGTTGAAATCGGTGACCTTTTAGCTGAAGTGGAAACGGATAAAGCGACAATGGATTTCGAATCCCCTGCGGAGGGTGTCCTTTTGCATATTGCCGTTTCGGAAGGGACCATTGCTATCGGTGGCATTATGGCTATTATCGGTGAAGAGGGGGAAGACGTCTCCGCACTTCTTGACGGATCTTCGGAGCCGGCTCCGGCGGCGAGTGAACCTGAAGCGCCAACCGTGGAAGAGCCCAAGGAAGAACCGGCGGCTCCCGCTGATGTACCATTTGTTCCGGCCGCGGCTGAATCCGCCTTGTCCGATGAAAGGGTTAAGGCATCTCCTCTCGCAAAGAGTATGGCGAAAGAGGCCGGTGTAAATCTATCCGCGATCAAGGGAACCGGTGACAACGGAAGAATCGTGAAGCGTGATGTAGAAGCTTACATCAAATCCGGAGCCCCTGTTGCTGCTCCTTCCGCTCCTCAAGTACAGGCACCGAAACCGGCTGCTAAAGCTTCCCCGGTTTTGTTGTCCGCATCGGATAATTACGAGGATGTACCCGTTTCCCAGATGAGAAAGGTTATCGCCCGGCGTTTGGGGGAGAGCAAATTCTCCGCTCCGCATTTTTACCTAACGGTAGAGATTGATATGGATAATGCCATCCAAACCCGCAAGCGCATCAATGAAATGATAGCGCCGGCTAAAATATCCTTTAATGATTTAGTCGTGAAGGCTGCTGCGGCTGCATTGAAAAAACATCCTACCATTAATTCCTCTTGGTTGGGTGATAGGATTCGCTATAATAAAGACATTAATATTGGCGTAGCCGTAGCGGTTGACGAAGGATTATTGGTTCCCGTAATCCGTAATTCCGATCAAAAATCCTTGACTGAGATTAATGATGAAGTACGCCAACTTGCGGGCAAGGCGAAGGATCGTAAGCTTCAACCTCAAGAAATGCAAGGAAATACCTTTACCATTTCTAATTTGGGAATGTTCGGGATCGAGGAGTTTACCGCTATAATTAATCCGCCGGATGCGTGCATCCTTGCCGTTGGGGGAATTATCCAAAAACCCGTGGTTAAAAGCGGGGAGATTGTTCCCGGGAATAGGATGAAAGTAACCTTGTCCTGTGACCACAGGGTTGTAGATGGTGCTTCCGGAGCATCGTTCCTGAACACTTTCAAGTCTGTTTTGGAGGATCCAATCAGAATGTTGGTGTAAAAACGTTACCTAACAGAAAAGCCTCGTCAAATAAATCATAATAGGAAGGTTTACCCTTTCGGTAAGCGATTTAATCGTCACGTTTTCAAAAAACGAAGCATTAGACAAATGAAAAATTCCGCTCTTTTCCTCTTTATGGCCTTGGGGATCTTATTTCTGAGTGCTTGTAATCCCGACCAACCAGCTCCTGAGCCCGTGGAGCCAACGGAGCCTATTGGGGTGGTTGAAAAAACGGAGGTAGATACGGCTGCCACGGCTGAAACCACCACGGAGGATCCCTCTATGGAAGAGGAGCCATTAGCTGAGGCAAAACCGGATGCGAAACCCGAGGAAAAGCCGAAACCTAAACCGGCGCCCAAGGATGAAAAAGGTCCCGATGGTTTGACGGATGCCGAACGTGAGGCTATCCGTTTGGAAAAAGAGCGAATCGACAGGGAGGAAGCGATCAAGAATAGCCAAACGGAAACCGTGGCACCAAAACCTACTCCCGCTCCCGCACCAAAACCTACACCTGCACCTCCGCCACCCAAACCGGTGGATGCGCCGAAAATAAAATTTGAGACGACCAAACATGATTTTGGTACCATCAAAGAGGGTGACGTAGTTAAATACCAATTCTTTTTCAAAAATACGGGTACGGCACCTTTGATTATTAAAGATGCCACGGCTACCTGCGGTTGTACGGCACCCGGTTACTCCTTTTTACCCATTGAACCGGGTGATGAAAGTGCCATTAATGTTTCTTTCAATAGCAAAGGAAAGTTTGGTCCGCAAAAACCGGAAGTAACGGTTTTAACCAACACCTATCCCTCCAAGTTCGTTCTGACTTTGGAAGGAGTCGTTGATACGGGTTCCTCGGAGTAGGGATAAGATAAAGCAAGAACTATTTGAACAAGTAGCGTCCCCTTTTGTCCGGGTCCTCATTGGGGAGTCGGCTCGTTGGTGTTATCTTTTAAGGACAAGGCATTAATAACAGTCCAAAGCGGACGCTTAATGATTCCGGGTTCCTTAGGTAACCCCTGAAAAGAAATGTGCGTATAAAAAATCCTGATGGGGAATGACCGGTTCAATATGATATTGGCGGAAGCGAGTGAGCTGCTCCGCTTCCGGCGATTCGGGGAAGCCCGAAATCGTTTGGAGTCCATCATTGCTGAATCACAACAAAACCCCGCAGTCCAAGAGGAAGCACTTCTTCTATATGCCCGATTGAAAATAATCCAAGGAATATATTCCGCCAAGCCCTCCTATTTTGATGACGGATTGGATGTTTTAAAAAGTATTGGAAGCGTAAAATCCTTAAAAGCGGAATATCTACGGTTTAAGGCGCATCTTCATCTTGGCGATATGGCTACCGCTAAATCCTTGGCGGATGAAATTTCGAAAGGAAGGGACGGAGATGAGGCCAAACCCCTAGTCAAGACCGCCTATACGATATTGTCGTTGGGTGAATATTATTATACTTCCAATGAGTTCGAAAAAGCGAGGGAAATCATTTTCGATAAAAGTGCGGACGTAGATTTTTCCTCCTTGGATGAATATTTGGAATGTGAAATTTTAACCTTAACCATAAAGGTTCTTCTTCGATGCCATGATTATTCCCGGTTGGAATCCCTAAGCGAGGAACTTTTGGAAAAAAGTAAGAAGCTGGGTGCGAGAGAATCCGAATTCGTCGCCACGAATGCCCTAGCGGTGCATCACGGAAACCGTGCGGATTTCAAGGAGGCAATGCTTCATTTCCGGAATGCTTATGATAAAAGTGTGGAGATAAATTTCCGGACGGGTACCGTTTTTTGCTTGATTAATATCGGGACCATTTATGCCCATCTATTCAATTATGAGGCTGCGCTTAATAGGTATTTAATTGCGTTGAATGAGTTTTACGATCTTCTGGACAAGGGAACGGAAGTAGTTATCCTGAATAATGTGGGTAACTTATACTTCATGTTGGAAAAATTCGATGTGGCGGCGGATTATTTCCAAAGGAGCCTCGACTTAGCGGAGGATATTAATTATCACCACATGATGGCGCATACCCTTGCTCAAAAAAGTAGGGCGCTGGTGGCATTGGGGAATTACGAAAAGGCATTGGACCATGCCCAAAAATCCGAAAAATTCCTTGAAGCATATGGTAATAGGGAGGGGAAGCAAATTAACTATATCAACCTAGGAAGTATTTATTACAAACTAGGGAATCAAGATCTGGCGCTCAAGTACGTCAGTAAAGGAATTTTTGCCGCTAAACAAATAGGGGACCAAGTAACGGAGATAAGAGGCTATCGCTTGATGTCCAATATTTATAAGGACAGGAAGGATTTTGAAAAAGCCTTGGACTACCAATTGATATATTCCCAGGCACAGGAACATTATGCATTGGTCCAACGCAACCGGCAAGCAATAGATATTGAATTACGGTACGAGAACCAACAGAAAGGAAAAGAACTCGCCCTCTTGGCGAAATATAAGGATACGCTAATTAACCAAAGAAACCGCATTGCCGAGCAAAACGAAACACTACGGGAAGTAAACCGGGAATTGAGAAGTTTTGCCTATGCCGTTTCCCACGATTTAAAGGAACCCTTAAGAATGATAGGGAGTTATTCCGGGTTAATCGAAAAACGTTACAAAGGGGAGTTCGACGAATCCGCGGATGAATTTTTTGGTTTTATTAGAGAAGGGGTAGAAAGGATGAGAAACCTCCTGGATGACCTGCTTAAGTATGCCACCATAGGTAAGGATGAGGTGGAGTTTACGGAAGTGGACATGAATGAGGTCATGGAGGTCGTAATATTTAACCTCACCTTGGCAATGAAGGACTCCGGCGCCGTAACGGAATTCGAAAGTCTACCGGTTATCACCTCCAATAAAGTATTAATGACCCTGCTGTTCCAAAATTTGATCAGCAATAGCGTGAAATTCAGGCATAAGGATGTGGCGCCCATTATTAAACTTAAATACCGCAGGGAGGAAAACCACCATGCCTTCGAGGTAATTGATAATGGCATCGGGATAAGACCGGAGGATCAAGACCGTATATTCCAAGTATTCCAAAGGCTAAACAAGCGTTCTGAATACCAAGGAACCGGAATAGGTCTTTCTATTTGTACCAAAATCGTGGAAAAGCTTAAGGGGAGCATAAGTGTACGCTCAACTTTCGGGGAAGGCTCCGTGTTTACCGTATTACTTCCCGTTTCGCCCGATATCCCGGACGACCCGGTGCAAGAACCTTTCCCTGAGGAGATTTTATTGTAAAAAGAAGTCGAAAAATGTAACAAAATCGGCATATGTCCCGTAACACGGATGTGGTTGACCCCTGCCCTTTCAACTAATATCATAAAACAAACAAAACGAACCTTTTCCGGGTGATCCGGAGTTAGTAATGACGTTACGCACCATTAAGTGCGTTAAAACCGAGGGAAGAGGCTTGAGAGTGAATGTTTTTTCTTAATTGAAGATTCGTTCCAAATCAAGCCAAGGGAGAATACCCAATGCACTAGGTAACTCCGCATTTTAAGGATTTTTCGGAAAAGTTGTAACCGAATGGCATCTGCTAAAAGTAATTACGAACTTCTGATCGCGAAACTCGATCGGTTCATACGCAAGTACTACTTGAATAACCTCATCAGGGGATTCCTCTATACCATCGGAATCGTCATTGCCCTTTTTGTATTATTCAATGTCCTTGAGTACTATTATTATTTCGATAAGCCCGTGAGGAAAGGATTCTTCTATTCCTTCTTGGGGATTACCGCTTTAAGCTCTTTGTATTGGATATTCCGCCCGGCGGCGCAATACTTCAGATTGGGAAAAGTAATTTCCCATCAAAAAGCGGCTCAAATTATCGGAACGCACTTTTCCGACGTAAAGGACAAGCTCCTAAACATCCTCCAGTTAAAGCAACAAGCGGATTCCGCGCCACGCAAGGAGTTATTACTTGCGGGTATCGATCAGAAATCAGAGGATATCAAGTTGGTTCCTTTCCGTAAGGCGATTGACCTAGGGAAAAACAAGAAGCACTTGCGTTGGGCATTGCCACCGTTATTATTGCTTTTCTGTATTGTTTGGCTTGCCCCTAATATTATCCGTGAAGGAACCACGAGGATTATTAATAACGATCAAGAATTCGAAAGGGAAGCACCTTTTACCTTCAAAGTAAAGAATGAGGATATGAAGGTGGTCCAGTTCGAGGATTTCGCCCTTGAAGTAACCACGGAAGGGGAAGTTATCCCCGAGGAGGTTTTCCTGGATTTGGACGGTTATCAATATAAATTGGAACAGACCTCCAAGAATACTTTCAGCTATGTTTTCCGCAACGTAAATAAGGATACCAACTTCAAATTGACTTCCGGAGGATTTTATTCGACGGAGCAAAACCTTTCCGTTCTTAAAAAACCGGACATCCTAGGATTCGAGGTAAACCTTGATTATCCCGCATACACCGGCAGAAAGGATGAGTTAATGAAGGATATCGGTGATATGGTTGTTCCTTTGGGAACCAACTTAAACTGGCTTTTCGAAACCCGCCATACCGATAATATCGATGTTAAGTTCCTAGGGGAAAAAGAGAAGGAAACCAAGCGTAGCGGTTCCGATAACTTTACGTTCAAGAAACGCGCGATGCGCGATCAATCCTACAAGGTTTTTGTTTCCAATGAAAATCTATCCCGTGCGGATTCCGTAGGATATACCATTACCGTAATTCCGGATTTACACCCATCCATTAAGGTGGAAAAATTCCAGGATTCCACGGAAACCAAGTTGCTCTTTTTCGTAGGGGACGCCGGGGATGACTACGGTTTACGCTCCTTAAGCTTCAATTATAAGATAGAGCCGGAAAAAGGTGCGCCGGGCGCATTGCAATCCATTCCCATGAAAAAGCCGGACGGCCTAGCAGTCCAGTTTGATTATACTTGGGATGTCCGTGACTTGAACCTTAAGCCCGGTGATAACATCACCTACTATTTTGAGGTATTTGATAATGACGGTGTAAACGGAGCTAAATCCGCCCGTACGCAAGTGATGACCTACAAGATGCCTTCCGTAGAGGAATTCGAGGAAATGGAGGATCAGAACAATGAGGAAATTAAGGAGGATCTAGAAGAAGCGATTAAGGAGTCCAAGGAAGTTCAGCAAAAAATGAAGGAGATGCGCGAGAAGCTTCTCCAAGAAAAGGAATTGGACTGGCAGGATAAAAAGGAAATCGAAAAATTGCTGGAACAGCAAAAAGAGCTGGAGCAAAAAATCGAAAACGCCAAGCAAAACTTCGAAGAGAACCTAAAGAACCAAGAGGAGTATGAAGAGGTGAACGAGGATCTCATGGAAAAGCAAGAGCAAGTGCAGGAGCTTTTCGAGGAGCTGATGAGTGAGGAAATGAAAGACCTCATGCGTCAAATGGAGGAACTTCTTGAGAAGATGAACAAGGAGGACGCCATGGAGAATCTCGAGGAAATGGAGATGAACGACGAGGAACTCGAAATGGAGTTGGATCGTATGTTGGAACTCTTCAAGCAATTGGAGGTAGAGTCCGAAATGCAGGATCGCATAGAGGAGTTGGAGGAACTTGCCGAGGAAACCGAGCAATTGAGCGAGGATACCAAGGAGCAAAAGCAATCCGACCAACAATTAGAGCAGAAGCAAGAGGAGATCAACGAGAAGTTCGAGAAGATCCAAGAAAAAATGGATGAGCTTCAAGAGAAGAACGAAGAGCTTGAGGCTCCTAAGGATATGGAAGGTTTTGATGAAATGATGGAGGATATCCAAGAGGATCTTCAGAAATCAGAGGAGCAATTGCAACAAGATCAAAAGAGCAAAGCTTCCGAATCACAGAAAAGTGCTTCCCAAAAAATGAAGCAGGCGGCAAGTCAAATGCAGATGCAAATGGCGGCGGCGGAAATGGAGCAAATGCAAGAGGATATGGAATCCTTGCGTCAGTTACTGGAAAATCTAGTAACACTTTCCTTCGAGCAGGAGCAAAACATGAATGATATCAATGGTGTGGCAATTAACACGCCTCGTTATACCGATTTGGTTCAAGGACAGTACAAAATCAAGGACGATTTCAAGGTCGTGGAGGATAGTCTTCACGCATTGTCCAAGCGTGTATACCAGATCGAGTCCTTCGTTACCGAAAAGGTTACCGAAATCAAGGGCGAGATTGGCGAATCCTTGGAGCACTTGGAGGAGCGCCGTAAGCAGCAAGCTTCCGTGAACCAACAAACCAGCATGAAGGGCTTCAATGATTTGGCGCTAATGTTGAGTGAGGTGATGAACCAAATGCAACAGCAAATGGCGCAGGCGATGTCCGGTAGCCAACAATGCGAAAAGCCCGGCTCCGCTGCCGGCCAAGGGAAGGACGGTAAAAAACCTTCCGATATGAAATCCTTGCAGGATGCCTTAAACAAGCAAATGCAAGAAATGAAGGACGGCATGAAACCGGGACAAAAACCCGGAAAAGGCATGAGCAAGAAATTCGCGGAAATGGCGAAGAAGCAAGCCGCCATCCGTCAAGCATTTGAGAAGATGCAACGTGAGAAGCAGCAATCCGGAAACGGTGGCGACCAAGAATTGCAGAAGCTCATTGATGAAATGAACAAGACCGAAATCGATTTGGTGAACAAGCGTTTGAATAATCAAACCATGAAGCGTCAACAAGACATCATGACGCGCTTGCTCAAATCCGAGAAAGCGGAGCGCCAACGCGAATTCGACGAAAAGCGCCGTGCGGAACGTACCGATCAAAAGGAACGTAAAATGCCGCCGGAATTAGAGGAATACATCAAGAAGCGTGAAGCGGAGATTGATATGTACAAATCCGTATCGCCTTCCTTGAAACCATACTATAGAAATTTAGTGGAAGAGTACTATCGAATGCTCAAAGCTAATCCCGGTAGATAAATTTGGCACAAAAATTACCGGCTAAAACCAAGGGGGTGGATGCACTAAGCGAAAAGGCAATTCGCGTACTAAAACCCTAAGCTGAAAGTCATGGACACAGAATTGTACGAAATGTTGGAATTATCTTCGGACATCAGGCAAATGCCAAAGGTGGAATCATTTGTGGAGAACATTGTGGAACGGTATGACGTTGGTCCCGATGTATACGGTAACATCCTTATTTCCCTCACGGAAGCGGTTACGAATGCCATCGTCCACGGAAATGCATCAAATCCCATCAAGCAGGTGAAGGTGCGGATGGAGAAAGTGAGGAATAAACTCATTTTCAAGGTTACGGATCAAGGCGGTGGATTCGATTTTAATACCATCCCTGATCCCACGGCACCGGAAAACCTGCTTAAGGTTGGCGGACGCGGTGTATTTATGATGAAGCAACTGTGTGACCTCGTGGTATTTTCCGAGGAAGGCAGCACCGTTGAAATGCAATTCAAGATTTAAATGTCCTTCGATTTCGAGGATCTACCGCTCTCGGACGAAATACATTTTGAATCCGAGGATACCGGCTTTTCCCTTACCCATCCGGATGTCTTCCGGGATTGGATACGTGCAACGGTAGTACGTGAGGGGAAATCACTAGACGTTTTTACCTTCATTTTTTGTTCCGATGAATACCTCCACAAAGTAAATGTGGAGTATCTCCAACATGATACCTACACGGATATCATTACCTTCCCTCTATCTGATTCAGACACCCGTCTTGAGTCCGATATTTTCATTAGCATTGATAGAATCAAGGAAAATGCCCGAAGCTTTAATGTGCCTTTTGAACATGAATTGAAAAGGGTAATCATTCACGGTGTACTTCATCTTTGCGGCTACGGTGATAAGACAGAGACGGAAAAAGAGGAAATGCGTAGCAAGGAGGAAGAGGCAATCGCCTTATTTCCTGCCTCTTGACATTCTTTAGCGCCAATTCTGTTCCTACCTTGTTAAAATTCCCCTCGCTTCCGTTCGGAAATCAAAACCGTTTTCTCTATTTTAGGGCTGGCTTGAATGGAATGTGTTCTGTTTTCATATTTCCGTTTGAGTTTTTGAGAGAATAGAAGTGCAAAACACTTCAAATCAAGGTCATTACAAATCAAATCATTAGGAAGCAATGAAAACATTCAAATCCGCATTTTTGCTAGCCCCAATCATGCTGCTTTGCGTTACTGCCTTCGGACAGAATTTTAAAATCCAGGTAGCCGCTTACGTCAACCAAGTTTCCCAAGATTATTTTACGCAACAAGGAATCGAGGACGTCTACATGCAAGTGGATCAAAACGACATCTACCGCTATTTTATTGGTGGGATGGAGACACGTGCCGATGCAGAAGCCATGCAGGCGGAACTTGCCGGCAAGGGTTTCCCTAATGCACAAGTAATCGATGTGGAAGAGCAACGCGCGCTTTGTGGGGCACCATGCCCGTATATCGGCGGCGCTACTTCGGAGTATGAAGGGTCCACGACTTTCGTGGATGAACTCATGGGAGACCTTTATGTTCGTGCGATTTTCTTCGATTTCGATAGGTCCGGGCTTCGGGCTAAGTCAAAATCGGAATTGGATATCCTTTACCAAATCCTGGTTCAAAACCCGGATTATTCCACCAACCTTGCCGGTCACACGGATTCTAAGGGAAGCGATGAGTACAACCAGCGCTTATCCATGCGTCGCGCCAAGGCAGCTAAGGATTACTTAGTCGGAAAAGGGATTTCCGCTAGCCGTATCGCATTGAAAACTTTCGGGGAAAAGGATCCGATTGCCAAGAATGATCTCTCCGGTGCTGATTCACCCGAAGGGCGTCAGTACAACCGCCGGGTGGTTATGGCACTTATCAATTCCAGGGGTGAGGTAATGGGTAATTACGTAGAGCCCATCAATATCCCGGATTACTTGAGGAAGTAAATTTTTCTAGAAGTTTACCTTAATTTCCAATGTATCCGTAGTTCCGCCCAAGGAGCTACGGATATTTTTTATTTCATATCCGTTTCGGGAATAACTTAGCCGCTTTTGACCCTCGTTTAACATGTTCTTGGTTTCCTTTACGATAGTAACCGAAGTAGCTTTTTCTTCTGAAAAATGGATTTCCATCCGCCTTACGGCAACGTCCACACCTTTATAGGGAACATAATCAAGCCTTAGCCAACCAATCGTATCAAACGCGATTTTTTGAATCGCATACTTATCCATCAAGGAAGGTTTGTTAATATCCGATTTATAAAATTCACCCAATTCAAGTTCCCAATCCAAGGAATCCAAGGTTTGCGTTTCCGATGCACCGTTCAAAATCACGGTTTTCTCTACGGGAAAAACGCCCTTCAAGAATATTTCCCTTTCCGCGTCCAGGAAATCGGGTAAATCGAAAAAGACTTTTCCGGTAAAGTAGTCATCGAAATTGATTTCTTTAATTTCTTCATTTTGCGGTGGAGAAACGGATTCCGTAGTACAGCTCAAAGCCATGCAAAGAAGGAAAAAGAGAGCGGGAGAATATTTTTTCATGAATGTTGATTAAATATAGAGTAACGATACCGCGTAGCGAAGGGATCTTTTTCCGCAGAAATTACTTCCCCCCTTAGTGCGGTCTTCCGACCGCACACGCAGACACGCACACGGAACACACATCAAAACAACAAATCCCCCGTC
>JAHDDF010000080.1 GCA_020629475.1 Saprospiraceae bacterium | reverse complement strand
ACTATGCCCAATTGCATAATATCTCCTTGTATGACAATCCCGCTAAAACGGGTTTGATGACGGGAGATTTCCGTTTTGCCGGGATTTACCGCAGCCAATGGGAAAGTGTACCTGTCCAGTACCGCACCTTTTCCTTCGGGTATGACATGAAAGTGCTGGAAAGCAAGAATGGAGTCCTAGGCGCCGGTTTAATCCTAAGTCGTGATCAGGCAGGGGATTCAAGATTGTCCTTGACTTCGGTTGCCTTGTCCGTTGCCTACACCATCGTATTAAACGAGAAAAACTTGTTAAGTGCAGGTGCCAATGTAGGGACAGGGCGGCGTTCCTTTGATATGACGAACCTCACCTTTGATAGTCAATTTAATGGTGATCAATTCATTGCTGAAGCAAATACGGGAGAGGCTTTTGCCAATACCTCGAATACCTTCATTGATTTCGGTGCGGGATTGAATTATCGCTTTCAAAAAGATAGGCGAACGAAAATGGATGTTGGTGTTTCGGGTTATCATTTTCACCAGCCCAACCAAGCTTTTGATGATGCCCAAGATGCTCCATTGCCCATCCGTCTTACCATTTCAATGGATGCCTCCCTCAAGGTTTCCCCAAAAGGGGATATTGTCGTTCGGCAGCAATATAATAGCCAAGATCCTTATCAAGAGTATGTAGTAGGCGGAGGTTGGCGCCAGCATCTTTCCGAGCGAAAAAGCAAGGAAACAGCGATTACGATTTCCGGATATTACCGCCTTGGTGATGCCGTAATTCCCATGCTGGAATTTGAGTACGGTGCTTGGAAGGCAGGTTTCTCCTACGATATCAACCTCTCTGATTTTGATATTGCGACAAGCGGAAGAGGAGGACCTGAAATTTCCTTGATCCACATGATTACCAAGGTTAAGCCCTTGCCGGAATACAAGGCATGTCCCATTTTCTAATTTAAGCCCAACAGACAAAATGAGAATTATTGTAACCATCATATTCCTAGGGCTTAGTTTGTCCCTTTTTGGGCAAACCTACAAGCAATACACCAAGGCAGGTGATAAGGCTCTAGAATCCAAGGATTACTATTCCGCCATGCGATACTTCCAAGATGCTTTGGAAATAAAGTCAGAGGAAGGAGATGTACACTATAAAGCCGGGGAAGCCGCCCGGCTTTTCGCGGCATATGAATCCGCATCCTATCATTATGAAAAAGCGGAGACCTATACCAAGGGGGCTTATCCTTTAATGAAATTAAGGCTTGCCGAGGTTAAGCAAACATTAGGGGATTACGCTGAAGCGGAAACCTTGTTGACGGATTTTATCAAGGATACTGACAATGAGTTGTTTAAGCGCAAGGCGGAGACCATGAAAAAGGCTTGTACTTGGGCTAAGCAACAGGCTAGGGGAGAGGATGTTAGAATCAAGCAATTCGATAAAAAAGTGAATACGAAATACTCCGAATTTGCCGGGGTTTACCTAGGGGATAGCCTTATTTTCTCCTCCCTAAAGTTCAAGGATGAATCCGTTGAAGAAGACAGGAGAAGATCAAAGGTGATTTATACTTTGGACCCTCCTAATGAACGCCCTAAATCCTTGCGGATGAAGGGTACGCCGGAAAACTTAAATATCGGTAATGCCTCATTTTCCAAGGACGGAAAGTTGATGTTTTTTACCGTTTGTGAATACGTGAACACCTTGGATACCCGCTGCGAAATTTATAGGGGTGAATGGGACGGAAGACGTTGGTTAACGGAAGCATTGGAGGAACCCATTAATCTTTCCGGATTTACTTCCACTCAACCCTTTTATTCCGAAGTAGAAGGATTCAAAGGGCTTTATTTCAGCTCGGATAGACCCGAGGGAAAAGGAGGCATGGATATTTGGTTTGCACCAAAAGCAGGAGCTGATTTCGGGGAGCCCAGAAATTTGGCAATCAATACCGAAGCGGATGACATTACCCCCTCCTTGGATGCAAAGAAATCCAAGCTATATTTTAGTTCTACAGGTTACGAGAATTCCTTTGGAGGTTATGATATTTACCAAGTGGATCTTTCCGAGATTCGTTCCTCAGGGGTAGAAAACGTAGGTAAACCCGCGAATAGTAGTTATAATGACGTGTACTATTGGCGTTCCGGAAATACCGCCTTGGTTTCAAGTAATAGGGTGGCCTCCGCCTCAATGTTGAAAGATGAACCCGCTTGTTGTAACGATTTATACGAGCTAACTTTTCCTGAAGAACCGGAAGAAGAACCCATTGTAATGGTGGAACCCAAGCCGGTTCCAAAACCTGAACCTAAGCCTGAACCAAAACCGGTTCCAAAACCTGAACCCAAGCCGGTTCCGAAGCCCGTCCCCCAACCCAAGCCGGAACCAAAACCCGTAGTTACCACTACCATTGAAAGCCTTTTACCCGTAAGGGTTTATTTTGATAATGATGAACCCGAAAAAAGGACAATGGCTACAACGACGCCAAGGAGTTATGGAGAAACATATCAAGCGTACTTGTCACGTGAAAATACCTTCTTTTCCAAGGCAGGTGGTTTAAATGATGCCAATTGGCAACGCCGTTCCGAAATGGAAGCCTTCTTTTACGGTGATGTACGTAAGGGGTATTCTGATCTTGAGTTATTATCTTCTTTGGTATTACAACGTCTGGAAAGAGGGGATAAAATCACGCTTAAGATAAAGGGTTTTACGAGCCCTCGGGCAAAAACCAAGTACAATGATAATTTGGCGAGAAGAAGAACCTCCGCATTGCGCAATCATTTTAATACATTCAATGGTGGTGTCTTGGTAAGCTATATTCGATCGGGTGCGCTTAGAATCGAGGAGTTACCGATTGGTGAGGCAACCGCGCCTTCCGGGATTAGTGATGTTATTTCCGATGAATTAGGTTCCATTTATAGTGTCGGTGCCTCTAAGGAAAGAAGGGCGGAGGTCGTTGCTATTGAATACCGCTAAAATCATACAATAACATCAACAAAGCATAGGAATGCAATGCATTCCTATGCTTGCAGGAATTTTAGCATTGTCCTTGTCACATTTATCGTAAATTTTTCCCTTCTTGTAAAAGAAAGGGCAATAACATACCGTTATCAAACGGTATTGAAGAAATGTTAAAATTTTTATATAAAATTTTCTTGCATTCCTTCTTTCGTCGCCTATTTTGCAGAGGATTATTGCGCCAATCCTTACATTATAAATGGCAAACGGATTGCCCTGTTTATCGGAATTGGCTAAACCACAAAATGAACACGTAACCATGACGGTACGTCGTAAGATTCTTATTTCCTTATTCTTCCTATCCCTCGCTCAGGTTACCATTGGACAAACCGTGGCGGACTTTGTTGCGGACAATGTCGTAGGATGTGATTTCGCGAACATCAATTTCACCAACCTGTCTACGGACGGGGGCAACCCCATTAATTGTACGGGTGATTTTTCCTACCAATGGGATTTTGGCACGGATACCGGAAATGAATGTTCGACAGGAAATATTTATAGTCAACCCGGTTCGTACACGGTTTGTCTTACTGTCACTAATAATACTACCGGAGAGGTAAACCAGGAGTGTAAGGTTGATTATATCACCATCCTGCCACTTCCTGAACCATCGTTTACTTTTCCGGTACAGAATGGGTGTGCCCCCTTGGAGGTCTGTTTTACTAACACTACAACAATTACTTCAGGCTCCCTAGTGGATTGTTTGTGGGATTTTGCTGATGGTACAGTCGTAAATGATTGTTCCGATGTAGTATGCCATACCTTTCAACAAGGTGCGGATTTTAACGTTTCACTCACCGTTTTGGACGACAACGGGTGCCCGCCCGTGACCTTTTCGGATTTAGTTTCAATAACGGCTAATCCTATTGCGGATTTTACCCCCTCTAACACATTCAGTTGTGTTCCTCCCTTGACGGTAGATTATACGAATAATGATATATCACCGGATGTAACCTACGTTTGGGCATTTGAAGGTGGTGATATCACTAACTTTACCGGACCCACGCCACCACCTGTAACATATGCCGGGACAGGGAACTTTGATGTTTCCTTAACGGCTATAGATAATAATAGCGGATGTAGCTCTACCTCCGCTATTACTGAATTAATCGCAATCGGAAACTCAATTGGATTTTCCTTGAGTTCCTATGATATTTGTTTAGGGGATACCTTGTTCCTTTTTGACGAATCAGAGGGGAATCCTACAGGATGGAATTGGGATTTTGGAGATGGAATGGGGGTAAGTATCCAACAAAATCCTTTTTACGTTTTTACGACTCCTGGATGTTTTGATATTACCCTTGAAACCTTTTCCCAGCTATGTAATGGTACCTTTACCGATCCTCAATGCGTAACCGTTGTTGACCAGCCTACAGGAACAGTAGATAATGATAATCCCTTGGGCTGTGAGTTACCTCATGTGGTTAACTTTACTTCAAATATTGTTGGGAATGCCCAATCTTTTGACTGGGTTTTTGGTGATTCTTTAGGACTGTCCGATCAAGAGAACCCGACCTTTACCTTTAATGAATTCGGGGAGCACGTCGTATTGTTAAATGTAACGACGGAAGAGGGGTGTACCCTAGTCCTTACGGACACGATCTTAATTCAACCCATTGATGTAAATTTGGCGGGAACGGCAGTAGAAGGTTGTGTTCCGCTAACGGTTACCCTTAATGAAAATTCGAATACCGTAGCACCCATTGTTGATTGGTTATGGGAAATCGAAGGAATAGGAACCTTTACCGAGGAGAATCCTACGGTAGTCGCCTCGGATACGGGAGTTTATGATGTCGTACTAACCGTCGTAAATGATTTTGGATGTACGGCTACGGATACATTTCCCGCCTATATCCAGACAGGTGTTCCTCCCGATGTGGATTTTGAAGCTACGCCACTTATTACTTGTATTGATACGGTTGTCGGGTTTACTTATATTTCCGATGTATTCGTGGATGGTTGGATTTGGGACTTTGGGGATGGTTCTCCTCCTTCATTTGAGCCCAACCCTACGCATGAGTATGTGGATACCGGCTTTATGACCGTATGTTTAACACTCTTTCAAAATGGGTGCCCTAACACCCACTGTAAAGAGGACTACTTATATTTGATTCCACCAAAAGCCGCTTTTCAGGTAGCTCATAATTGTGATGATCCCTATACGGTAGATTTTGAGGACTTCTCTTTAGGGGCAGACTCAATAATATATGATTTTGGTATACCGGGAACGGATGATGACACTTCTACTTTAGCAAATCCGACTTTTACTTTTCCCGATACCGGTGTATACACCGTTACCCAAACCGTTTTCAATTTTGAAACGGGATGTATGGAGGATGCAATGGTAACCGTAAATGTTACTGATCCTGAAGCTATCTTCACTATACCTGATAGTGTCGGATGTGTTCCTTTTACAGTTAATCCGGATGACCAATCCGTATCGGCAGTAGCCTGGGAATGGACTTCCGTAAATGGTTCTATTGATAACCCGAATAACCAGTCTCCTTCAGTCACGTATTCGGACGTAGGGGTTTTTGATGATTTAATACTTGTAGTAACGGATATAAATGGTTGTACGGATACACTTCAAACTCCTGATTCCGTTTTTGTAAACCAAGTAATTGCGGATTTTACAATTAGTGATCCTTCTGGTTGTGTTCCCTTTGAGGTTAATTTTCAAGATAACTCAACCAATGCTTTGTTTGATAATATACAATGGACTTGGAGTTTCGGAGATGGCTCCTCCGTTACGGGTCAAGATGTATTCAATACTTATGAAACAGCTGATACCTTTACGGTAATTCTATCCGTAACGGATGAAATAGGGTGTTCTGATTTTCATGTTTACCCTGACACGATTATCTCCACGCTTGCCATAGCTTCTTTTACAGGGGATACGATAGCATGTACCGAACAAGTTTTGACTTGGACCAATACTTCCGTAGGCTCGGGCTTAACTTATGAGTGGAGTTTTGGAGACGGAACTACCTCTACGGATATAAATGCCTCTCATTCTTACGATGCTGAAGGTTCTTATGATCTATGCCTTACCGCAACGGATTTAAATGGTTGTGATAGTACCGTTTGTAGGATTGTAAACGTATTGGATCCTGTATCGGATTTCGTGGCGGATACTACATTCACGTTTTGTCCTCCATTGGTGGTTAATTTTAGTAACCTAAGCCAAAATGGGGTTTCGGGAGGTTACACATGGGATTTCGGGGACAATACGGGGCTTTCCAATGCGGATGAACCCGCCCACGTTTATACGACTGCGGGTTCCTTTGACGTAACCTTGATTTCGACAAGCCCATCAGGTTGCCGGGATACTTTGGTCTTTGAGGATTATATCCAATTATTGGGTCCCCAAGGAGATTTCTTCTTTGATCAGGACACGGGTTGTGTACCTCTTACGGTAACTTTCTTTACGTCCTCTCAAAGCCCTGTTCTTCATATCATGGATTACGGGAACGGACTAATCGATTCTAGTGATGTTGTAGTTGCTAATGATACTTTTACTTTCACATATACCCAAGTAGGGGATTACAGCCCGTCTTTGGTTTTGGTGGATGATGTCGGTTGTGATCAAGTTTTTGATTCCCCGGAAGTGATTGCCGTTGAGGACTTGAATATTGACTTCGTAGCTACGGATACCATCCTTTGCGATGGGGGTATTACTAATTTTAATAGTTTAATCAATTCCTCGGAAACCCCCACCTTAATTGAATGGACTTTTGAAGGGCAAGCACCGCCTACATCAAATGCCATAAATCCGACCAATGTCGTTTACAATAACTTCGGGGAATACGATGTCCAACTTATCGTCAGTAATGACATTTGTACGGATACCCTGATAAAACCCGATTATATTGCTGTAGATCCTATTCCTCAAGCAGCATTTACACCCAATCCGAATCCGGATTGTGAACCTTCAACCATAACTTTTACGGACAATTCAACCATTGGTACCAATACCATTGCTAATTGGGCCTGGGACTTCGGCGATGGCGAAGAAGCGTTCAACCAAAACCCGACACACGATTATCCCCTTGAAGGTGACTACGATGTCAAACTTGTCGTATCATCCCAAAACGGATGCTTGGATTCTACCATTCAAACGGTAAATATTCTTCCGACACCTATTGTGGAAACACAACCGGGAGGAACCATATGTATAGGTGAATCCTTCCAACTTATTGCTGCTATTACGGCAAATCCGGGAGGTGCCACTATTGCTTGGGATAACGCGGCAACCTTGTCCTGTACGGATTGCTTAACTCCTCTTGCTTCGCCTATAGTTACTACAACCTATACTGTAACGGCTACTTCCCAAAGCGGTTGTTTTACGACGGCACAGGTTACGGTAGAGGTAACACCTTTCCCTGTTCCGGATATCAACCTAAACCAGGATACTACCATTTGTGAAGGAACGGTCATCCAGCTCTTCGCTGAAGGCGGGGTAGATGTCAATTCATATGATTGGGATGACTCCCGTCCCGGATTGAGTTGCTATAACTGTCCCAATCCTTTTGCTACACCATTGTCTAGTACTACGTATGTGGTAACGGTGACAGGTGAAGGGGGATGTATGTCAACCGATTCCGTGACGGTCAGTCTTTTTGACCCGACACAGGATTTTGCCGGACCGGATAGGACCATTTGCCAAGGAGATGCGGCAACTTTATCCTATAACGGTACGGGAATAGAACCTTCTTGGACGCCTACTACGGGCTTGAGTTGTTCCTTCTGTCCTAATCCTGAGGCATCGCCTTCAGTCACTACCGTTTACACCATTACCGTTCTTGATCCTCAAGTAGGATGTGAAATAACGGATACGCTCGTGGTTACGGTTATTCCTCAAGGTTCCGTGGATGCCGGACCTGATGATAGTACCTGTAATGGTGATCCTATAACCTTAAATGGTACCGCTTTTGGAACCATAAGCTGGTCTCCTGCCGTATCCTTGGATGATCCGAATAGTTTAACTCCGAATGCGTCACCGACGACGACGACAACATATACCTTAACAGCGGTAAATGATGTCTGCGTTCAAACGGATACCGTCGTCATTTCCGTCTTGGATTCGGCGGAGGTATTCGCGCCTGATATTGAAATATGCTTGGGTGATACGGCATTTTTACTTGCCACCGGTTTAGCGGATAGTTACTCTTGGTCGCCTTCCACGGGTTTGAGTGATCCTAATGATCCTAATCCTGCCGTTTTTGTTACGCAAGACACTGAATACACCGTTACTGCTTCCTTGGGTTCTTGTCCTAGCGCCACGGATGTAGCACGGGTTACTGTGAATGGATTGCCTTCGGCATCTTTGTTGCCTTACCATGAATTCTATCTCGGACAACCCGTTCAACTTAATGTCGTAATTGAAGGGAATGTCCCATATGCGTACGCTTGGACACCGACTACGGACTTGTCTTGTTCCGCCTGTCCTTCACCTGCCGCTACGCCGGATACCAACCGCGTCTACACGGTGACGGTTACGGATTTGGAAACGGGTTGTGAAACCGTTTTGCAAACGGAATTACGGGAGTTGGAGACTTGTACGCCGGATATCATTCACGTTCCAAACGGCTTTACGCCGAATAATGACGGCAACAATGATGTCCTTTATGTCCGAAGTACGGCACTGACTGAAATCCGGGTATTCCGCGTCTTCAACCGTTGGGGAGAGCTCGTCTTTGAAACCAATACGATAAACGAAGGCTGGGACGGAACCCACAATGGTAAAACCCTGAATCCCGGTGTATTCGTGTACTACGTAGAAGGTGTCTGCCCCTTGGACGGCTCGAATTTGATTCAGAAAGGAAATGTTACGTTGATTAGATAAATTGATTTTAGAAAATTAGACTGCTAGATTTTTAGATTCTTAGACTTGTAATTCGTCCATGTTTCTAAAAATCTAGCCCTCTAAGAATCTAGTAGTCTAGAAATCTAAAAATCCATTAGAGGATGCTAAGAAGAATAACCATAGTCACTTCCGTTTTGGTGCTTTTCCTCCTATCCGGCAAGGCTCAGGATCCGCATTTTTCCCAGTTGCATAATACGCCATTGTGGGTCAATCCTGCTTTAGCGGGGCAAACGGACGGGGATATGCGGCTTATCGCCAATTATAGAAACCAGTGGAGTACCGTAACCGTACCTTACCAAACGGCAGCGGGTTCTTTTGATACTAAGATTCCGAAGTATTTTAAGAATTGCTCCTACTTCGGGGCAGGTGTTTTTGTTTTGAATGACCAAGCGGGAGATGCCGCTTTCCGGACTTCAACGGCACAACTTTCCTTGGCATACCACCAAAGCTTAAGTGCTAAGAAACCTACCTTCTTATCCCTTGGATTCATGGTAGGCGCAGGACAAATGGCGTTTGACCAAAATGAACTTTATTTTGATAACCAATTTGATGGCGGTGGCTTTAATACCGGTCTTGCTTCAGGAGAGAATTTTTCCAGGACCTCCTTGATGTACCTCGATATTTCTGCGGGATTAACGGTTACATCTTCCCTTGGGGAATTTTCCGGATTTTACTTGGGGGTAGGGATGTATCACCTCAATCAACCTAACGTTTCCTTCTTGGGTGATGATTCGGAAACCCTTTACATGCGTACCAATTTACACGCAGGTGGAACCATAGGTCTAGGGGAGGAGGGTACCATTCGTGTTCTTCCTGAATTCATCATGTCGTTCCAAGGGCCTTCACAAGAGGTTTTAGTTGGCGCAATGGTTCAATACGCGATGAGTGATTTATCCTTGTATTTAGGTGGGATGTACCGGAATAAGGATGCTTTTATTCCCATGTTCCGGATGGATATCAAAACCGTTTCCCTCACTTTTTCCTATGATGTAAACACCTCGGAGTTAACACGTGCTTCCGCCGCGAATGGTGGTATGGAAATCTCCTTGAAGTTTACGCCTAAGGTATTCGGGGCAAGGAGTGAGTGTGATGAGGTGAAGTGTCCTTATTATTAAATTACGAATTACGAATTACGAATCTCGTAGGAGTGTGAGTGTAATGTTATTTGCCCGAAATAAAAAAAGGAAATCAAACTCTGTAAGAGCGTTAGGTTACTTCAGATCAAAAGAAAAGAAAGCTTAGGCCTAATGCTTTATTTTAATATCCGAGCCAACTCTATCACTTACCTCATTGAATTTTTCCACGATTGCGGTGCTGAGATCAATGCTTTCCCTTTGACAAAGAAGGTCAAGATAAATCACGATATCAGCAGCTTCTTTAGCTAATTCCTTCCGGAAAATCTCTTTTCCAAAATCACCTCTCTCGTATTTTTTTACGAGGTTACAAAGTTCCCCGGTTTCACCCGCAATAGCATTACTCCATTGGGAAGGGAGCCAATCTTTTACCTTGGTGCCGAATCCTTCCTCACACCTCCTTAGGTTGAGTCTTTTTAGTTCAAGTAGTACGTTTATGGGGTTTTCTTCAGGAGGATTCATATCGTGGTATTGTTTTAAATCTCTTGCATAAGTACACAGTGTAAAATTACATTTTACACCAGAACCTCGAAGAGGTGAAATTAAACTAAAAGCCGAACGGGAAACCCCGTCCGGCTTAAAAACTATCCTGAATATGAAAACGTAGAAATACCTAGTAAGAATGTGATGGGATGTACTTCAATTGCATCGAAATACGAATACCCGAATCCTAAGGATTAGTCCACATTCTTATGCAAGAAGGAATTGTCACGCTTGATGTGCGGGTCCTTATCGGTCGCTTTCAAATCGCTCATACCTTCTTCGGAAGAGTGGGGGACGTTATCCAAATCCACCTTGCGACGCAAGTAGGCAGGAACGTTCTCCATCTCGTTCAATACATTGGGATTATTCAGTTTCGTATTAATGTTACGCAGGCGCTCCTCACGACGGCGATCCGCCTCACGGCGACGCATTTCCGGATCATCCTTTTCCTCCTTTTGTTCGGAGGATTTGATGTACGGCTCGTCGTAAGAGTACTTACGGGCATTGTGTTTTTTTACGAAGGAGCTGATATCTAAATCAACCGTTTTCCCGTTTCCGGAGTTCCCGGTTTCGAAAATCGGTCCCTCGTTTTTACTATCGTCATCCAAGGATACCACAATACGTTCCGTACGCGGCTTGTCCTTGCGTTCCTCCTTGGATTCAAATCCGGTAGCAATAAGCGTAATGCTGATTTGCTCACCCAAATCCTCCTCGTACAAGGAACCCCAAATCAAGTCCGTTCCGAAGCCTGCTTCCTCCTGGACATACTCCGTAATCTCGAAGGTTTCCTCCATGGTAACCTCCTTGGAACCGGAGCAGATATTCAATAGGATATGACGTGCGCCACGGATATCGGAATCCTCCAATAGGGGAGACTTCAATGCCTCCTCGATGGCACGCTTCGCGCGATCCTCGCCTTCCGCTTTTCCTACGCCCATGATGGCGATACCGGAATTACGCATAACGGTGTCGACATCCGCGAAATCCACGTTTACGTAACCGCGCTTGGTGATGATTTCCGCGATTCCCTTAGCGGAAGTCGTTAGGATATCATCCGCTACCGCAAAGGCGGAGCTAAGCGTAAGATTACTATGAAGCTGACGCAATTTATCATTGGAAATGACTACCATGGAATCCACGCTAGCACGGAATTCGGATAAACCGTCCGTGGCTTGGGTTTTCCTACGGCGCCCCTCGAATGTGAAAGGTGTAGTTACGATACCAACGGTTAGAATGCCCATCTCCTTCGCCGCCTTAGCGATTACCGGAGCGGCACCCGTACCGGTACCACCACCCATTCCTGCCGTGATGAATACCATTTTGGTATCAACACCCAAGAAGAGCTTCATGTCCTCCAAGGACTCGATGCATGCCTTGCGTCCTACCTCGGGGATAGAACCGGCACCACGACCTTCCGTAAGCTCGGGTCCGAGTTGAATTTTATTAGGGACGGGGCTAGCTTCAAGCGCTTGCGCGTCCGTATTGCAAATGGCGAAATCGACACCCACGATGCCTTGGTTAAACATGTGCGTAACGGCATTGCTACCGCCTCCTCCTACGCCGATGACTTTGATGATATGATTATCGGATTTTGGTATATCGAAAAACATGATTTCGGATTTTTCTCGTTTGAAAATCGCAAACCTCCTAGTGTTCGTTGCTGCGGTCTGCTTGGTTTCCTCTGTTATTGTTGCTAATGATCAATTAAAATTCGGAATCGGGTTCAGCCTCGAACCACTCCTTGGTTTTCTTGAAGAACTTGTTGAACCACTTGTCTTCCTTGCCTTCGTCACCGTAATCATTGAATACGGGCTCTTGCGTTTCGACGGGTTGCTCAAACGTTTCCTTCACGAAGGTTTCCTCCTTGGAAATAAGGTCTTCCGGCGTTGCCACGCGCTTACGCTCGGCGATGCCGTGAAGTAATAGACCAATTGCCGTAGAGTAAATCGGGCTAGCTACCTTTTCCACGTAACCATGCGCCAATTTTTCAATCGGCATGGCAATGCGGGTAGGCATTCCTGTATGGTAGTCCACTAGCTTGTCGATATGACGAAGCAATGCGCCACCACCGGTCAATACGATTCCGCCCGCCATCAATTGGCGCTCCAATCCGGATCTGCGGATTTCAAACATAACGCAATCGAAGATTTCCTCGACACGCGCTTGGATGATTCGGGCTAGGTTCTTTTCTGAGATTTCCTTGGGTTCGCGTCCGCCGATGCCCGGGATGGTGATGATACGGTTATCAAATACCTCCTGTGCCAAGGCGGAGCCGAATTTTACTTTCAACTTTTCCGCTTGCGCGTTCATTACGGTACAACCCTCCTTGATGTCCTTGGTGATGATATTTCCACCGAAAGGGATTACCGCCGTATGACGGATGATTCCTTCATGGAAAATCGCCAAGTCAGTGGTTCCGCCACCGATATCCACCAATACCACGCCTGCCTCACGTTCTTCCTCGCTTAGGATAGCCTCAGCGGAAGCAATGGGCTCAAGGGTTAGGGAAGAGGTACGGAGACCCGCACGCTCAACGCACTTGGTAATGTTCTTGGAGCTGGAAATCTGTCCCGTGATGATGTGGAAATTCGCCTCAAGACGAACACCTGACATACCGATGGGTTCAAGGATGCCTTGCTCGTTATCCACCGTGAATTCTTGTGGAACCACATGGATGATTTTCTCCCCCGGAGGAAGAACCAGCTTGTACATGTCCTTTACCAAGCGGTCAATGTCATCTTGGCGGATTTCATCATCGGAATCACGGGTAATGATACCGTGGTGTTGCAGGCTCTTGATGTGTTGGCCGGCGATACCTACGTGTACCGTCTTAATTTCGTGTCCTAATTGTTTTTCAACGATAGTGCGGGCTTGCTCAATCGCTTGTACGGTTTTCTCGATGTTGGAAACCACGCCGCGCATAACGCCTTGGGAATCCACCTTACCTACGGCAAGGATCTCGATCTTTCCGTACTCGTTCATCTGGCCGGCTATGGCGCAGACTTTCGTGGTGCCGATATCCAGCGCCACCACGATTTC